>NZ_JASATH010000218.1:0-13368 GCF_038440215.1 Inquilinus sp. OTU3971
TGGCGGCCATGGTGGCCCGATGCATCGCCTCGGCCTGCTCCATCGCCATCTCGGCCAGCCGATCGAGCATGCGCGCCGCCTGCTCGGCATCGGCGGAGGCCGGTGCGGCTGGCTGCGGAGTGGAGTCGGAGTGCGCCTTCTTCATAGAACATATCATGAACCAGAATCGCCGGTTAACACAATTGCAGATTGTGTTCACAGCCCGATTGCCAGGAGATCTGCCGTTTTCGGAGAGAAACCGGCTATCGCCGGGCGCTCGCACTGCCCGTCGCCCCGATGGGCCACTGGGCATGTGCTTCCGGATGACCAAGCCCTTGCGCTTGGACATGTCGAGTGCACCTGCACAGGTAGGGCGGGAAGCAGTCATTCCGCGGACCGGTTCGATGACGGAGAGCGCCATACGCGGTCATAGAGTTCGCTTACCGACGGCGGACGTCGACAGAACGTGAGGGATCCGGGTGCTTTCCGGCCTGACCCGGCCCAATCAGGACGCCCGAAACCGGCCGTCTCAACCGGCAGCTTGAAGCGGACATGGACCGGACGCGACCCAAGGCGGTCCCTCCGCCCAATGCAGTCGAGCGTCTGCACACCACCCCTTTACGCACGTCCACGAGCCTTTGGAACTCCTCTGGAGCGGACAGTCCCGCGTGGCGCTCAAAGAACACGGAACCGCCCATCCGCTCGGAAAATGGCCCGATGCTCGAATCGACGACCGAGGGCCAGGCTTGTTCAACCCCGCTACCGGATGCGGGCGACCTCCGCGTGGCGAGCCGCCTTCACTGGTTCCGGTGTCGTCCGGTTCGCGATCGCCTGCTGTTTTGTCGCTTCATCGCCGCCGACGACATGATCCTCGTCGTTCATCAAAGCCTCGAAGCCCTGCCTGGCGACGAGGGTCTTGTCGTTCTTCCGACCGGATCCGATCGGGGTGGATGCCATTCCGGCATTGGCATGGAAGTCGGTGTTCGTCGCCCCGGGCAGAAGGGCCGTAACCGTGATCCCTGTGCCCCGCAGTTCCTGACGCAGGGATTCCGCAAACGAAAAGCCGAATGCCTTCGAGGGCCCGTAGATGGTTTCATACGGCGTCGGAAGCGTCGCCGAGACCGACGAAACGATCAGGATCCGGCCCCGACCGTTGGGCAGCATGTGCTGGACGACGCGCTTTGCCATGTGGACGGTGCCGGTGATGTTGATTGCGATCAGCCGGAACTCGTCCTCGAGCTTGTTCTCGGCGAAGGCGCCGCCGATGGCGATCCCGACATTCAGTGCGGCGGCCTCGACCGGGCGGCCGAGGTCCGACACCGCGCTCCAGAAGCCCTCCACGCCATCATAGGTGGCGGCGTCTGCCTTGTGCGGATAGGCCTCTGCGCCAAGGCCGCGCAACTCGTCGGCAGCATCGAAGATCCGGTCGCTCGAACCGGAGATGGCGACGTCATAACCGTTCAGCGCGAACTGCTTTGCCAGCTCGAGGCCAATTCCGGACGACGCGCCCGTCACCATCGCCAGCGGACGATTCTGCTCCATCGGTTCTGCTCCTCATCATCGCGTCTGCGGGATCGCGCGAACGTCTTGCCGCTCTCACCGCGACCGCCGGTTGCGGCGACGCTCTCGTCGCGGCGGCAAGCTCTCGCCCTATGCAGATAACCATTCCGGATCGGCGGTTGCTCCTGGCGTCCCGCTCAATGCAGTGTTCACATGTCCTCAACACGCGAGTTGGCGGATCACGAATGCCCCGTTTGACCCGGACGGATCTGGGCGACCTCAACCTGTTCAGGGCCATTGCCCGGGCAGGCGGGTTTCGCCGTGCTGCGGCCGAACTCGACGTTTCCCCATCGGCGCTGAGCCATGCGCTGCGCGGACTGGAATCGCGGCTGGGGGTGCGGCTCTTCAACCGCACCAATCGCAGCGTCACCCTGACCGAGGCCGGGCGCGATCTGCTGGCGCGGCTGGAGGCCGGATTCGGAACCATCGAGATCGGGCTCGATGAGCTGAGCCGCTACCGCGGCGAGCCGGCAGGACAGCTGAAACTCAATGTCTTGAGCGACGCCGCGCGGCTTGTCCTGGCGCCGATGCTGACGCGGTACGTCACCGCTTATCCGGCGGTGCGGCTCGAAGTCGTCGTCCAGGACGATTTCGTCGACATCGTGAGCGGCGGCTTCGACGCGGGCATCCGGTTCGGTGGACGCGTGCCTGAGGACATGATTGCCGTGCCGCTGGGACCGGAGTTGCGATGGATCATGGTCGCGTCGCCACGGTATCTCGAAACCGCGCCCGCCCTGGAGGCGCCGTCTGACCTGGCGTCACACCGGTGCATCGGTCTGCGCACCGGGACCGGCGCGGTCTACCACTGGGAGTTGGAGCGGGCTGAGGAGGCTCTGCAGGTCAGGATCGACTGGGCGATCGTGGTGAGCGAGACCGCGCTTGCGATCGAGATCGCCGAGAGCGGGGGCGGCATCGCCTATTGTCAGGAAGGTCGTGTGGCGGCTCAGCTCGAGAACGGCACCTTGCGTGAAGTGCTGCCGGGGTGGAGCTCCTTCGGGCCCGCATTCCATCTCTACTACCCCAGTCGTCGCCAGGTCCCGCAGGCACTTCGGGCCTTGATCAGGCTGCTTCAAGGGAAATGAAGCCGCGGACATGCCGGCGGCGGCGTCGCCGACCGGCACGTTGCTCTACGCTTCGGCTTCGAATGTCAGCGGGCCGCATCGAACCATCGGCGGCTTGCCTCTGGGTGTGGTGCCGAGCGCAATTCTGCTGCCCATCCTCGCTGCGATCCTGGCCATCTCGGCTGTCAAAGCCCGGCAGCATAGATAGACGCGCAACGGCTACTTTCCGCCCTTTCCGGTCGTGGACGATCTCATCCAGATACATGATTCAAGCCGCCTCAGATGCCGGATCCCAGAAGAGAAGCGGACGGTCGATAACCAACATATCCTTGCCTGCCCGAACTCCAGACGGCCGACAGGTACCGATCCGGCGACCTCCGGCACCAGTCGAACAGGTCCGTGCTCCACCATCCCCCGCTCAGGTGTTCAAGAACCTTTCGATCCAGGATATCGATCTCATCGACATCGGTGAAGAAGCAGTGGCCGGCTGCGGAGGCGAGATCGTGCAGGAAGCGCATGTCGCGTTCATTACCGCTCCTTACCGATGTGCCAATCCAGCCACGTGCTGTTTCCGCCAATTCGAGCGGTCGTCCAACGGCGCGCGACATTTCTTCGGCCGAGCGTCTGACGAACGGCTGGATGATGTTGCTTTGGATGACGTGATCGAATGTTGCCTGGATCTCTGCCATCCTCACATGCGAGGCTGACAAAACCCGCTCCAGATCGCGACTGCTCCCGCCGATAACAAACGTCGCGCCCTCGAACGTTTCGATGCTGTCCAGACAATGGTAGCGCCGCGACTGTCCTTCCCATTGAATCTTCAGCGGCACAGCCGCTGGAAAGGCAGCCGAAACAGCTTCGCCCAAGCACCTTGCTCCTTGCTTTGACACAGTGAACCTCCTTTCCCAGTAGCTGGTCGCGCCTGACCAGTCCAGGTATCGGCCGTACTCCTGCATTTCTTCCAGCCGGCTTTGCAAGACGACTGCAGGACGACCGTTGATGGTCATGCCGGCCAGCTCACAGACTTGCTCGAACAGCATATCGCCGTGGTAGAGTGGTCCTATGCGAGCCTGCAGCAAGGTCTCCTCCGGTTTCTCGAGCCAGATCTGCAGGAAACCAGACCGATACTTGATCCCATAGGGTCGTCCCGCGGTCGTATACCCTTCGAAAATAAAACGCCCGTCGCCGCTGACCGGCTCGAGCAGGTCAAGTCCGAGCTGTGGCAGTTGCGGTCTTGTGATCAACCCTCGCATTGACGCCTCACCGCGCAACTGGGGCATTGGACGTGCCGCTGGATCCCGCGGAGCCATCTGGGCACAACTGATCGCAAGCTAGCGCTCGAAACGGCGTCCTCAAATTAGGCCTAATGCACTAGGCTGGAATTGGGCCATGCGTCGTGGCCTGCCGGCAAATTGCCTCGCGATCCGCCAGACCTGTCCGGGTTGGTAATGTTCCGCTCGAAATTCATCTCTGGGGAGGCGAGCTTCCGCTTTCCACCCTTCCCGGTCAGCCAGGCCGACGGCAGGCTACTCGAGAGCGGCCATCACACGCGGATCCCGAAGAGCAGACCTGACCCGATTCGACCCATTGCGGTCGGCCGAGGTCACTATCCATAGAATGGATGATGAAACGAACGTAGAGCCTAATAGATGAGCAGCGGTGATTTCGACGAACGCAACGGTCAGAACATCTTTGAAATGTGCGTCGCGAACGGCGGGCCCGGGTTCTGGATCCGTCGTACGACATGGGGCGATACCTGCGCCTGCGTGGTCCGCGTCGGCGCAATGACGAAGCCTGGACCCTATTTCGGCAATCCGTCCGTTCTGATGGATGTTTACAACTTGGAAGGCGTGCTCAAAGAGGGACTTGCGCCGGTACCGGTCCCAGGAACGTACAAGACATGGCAAAGGATCCCGCCACCACTCTGGGCTGGCCGAACAGCGATGCGGCAGCTCGATGATCCCGCCATAGAACAAGCGCTACAAGCCCTCGATCGCCGGCGTGACAAAGCTACACACGCAAATCTGCAATCAGAGGCAGATGACGGAAGGGAACGCGTGTGGCTTTCAGTGCCATTTTCGCGGAAGGATGAAGCCAAGCGCATAGGGGCGCGCTGGGCGCCCGTTGAAAAGCGCTGGTGGCTCTCGGCCGACGACAACGATGCACTTTCGAAGGCGCAGACGTTAGGTTTTCTTTAATCGGTCGATGATCAATCCCATCGCGCCGTCATCTCGACACCGGACACTCTCCGCACCGGCAGGTCCCCTGCAGAAGCGGTCACCTCGCCGGCGCCGCGATAGCGGACGCGCGCAAACCGGCCGCTGTCCAGTCCGAGTTGTCGGTTCGGCCGCCCCGAAAACGCCCGACGCATTCATTCACCGATGCTTCGCGATAGTAGGCGGCGACGGGGCCTTCGTTCTCGAAAAGCTCAGCACTCGCCGACCCAGCTCGGTGCCGTGGCGACCCGGTCCCGTTTTGATGTTATCATTCTTTCCGGTGCTTAACCCATCGTTGCCCGAAGGCGGGGCGCGCATGATGGCCTTCGAGATGCCAGCCAACGAGACCGAGCGTCTCATCGCCTTGAGGAGCTACAATCTCCTCGACACGCCGTCGGAATTCGCCTTCGACGAACTGACCGAGCTGGCGGCCCAGATCTGCGGCTGCCCGGTCGCTTTCATCAGCCTGATCGACGAGACCCGCACCTGGCTAAAATCGAAATACGGCCTGCCTCCCGCCTACACCGAGGTGCCTCGCGACATCAGCATCTGCGCCTCGACCCTGTGCCATGGCGACGTGCTGTACGTACCCGACCTGACCCAGGATGCGCGCTTCAGCGATAACAGGCTGGTGGTCGGCGAGCCGCATATCCGGTTCTATTGCGGCGTGCCGCTGATCAACCAGCAAGGCTATGCGCTCGGCACCTTCTGCATCGTCGATTTCGCGCCGCACCCGCTCGATCCCGGTCAGGTGGACGCGCTGCGCCGGCTGGCCCATCAGGCCGTCGCGCAGCTCGAGCTGCGGCGCAGCCTGGGCGAACTCAACCGGACGATGCAGTCCCTGGAGCGGGCCCGTGCCGAGATCGCCGAGGAAAAGGCGAAGTCGGATCGGTTGCTCCTCAACATCCTGCCGGAATCGGTGGCCCAGGAGCTCAAGGACAAGGACCGGGTCACGCCGCGTTACTACGAGTCGATAACCATCGTCTTCACCGATTTCAGCAAGTTCACGTTGCTGGCCGAGAGCATGGAGCCGGCGCAGCTGGTCGACACGCTCGATCAGTATTTCTCGGTGTTCGACGAGATCGTGCGCCGGCACGGGCTGGAGAAGGTTCGAACCATCGGCGACGCCTATATGTGCGCCGGCGGGCTGCCCGAGCCGAACCGCCGGCACCCGGTCGATGCCTGCCTCACGGCGCTGGAGATCCAGTACCGCGTCCTCCGCATGAACCAGGGGCGCCAGCGGCTTCGCCTGCCGCCCTGGGAGATGCGGATCGGCCTGCACAGTGGGCCGGCGGTCGCCGGTGTCGTCGGCCGGCATAAGTTCACCTACGACATCTGGGGCAATTCGGTGAACGTCGCCTCGCGGATGGAGGAGGAGAGCGCTCCCGGCCGGATCAACCTGTCGGAAAGCACCTATCTGAAGGTGCAGCGGTTCTTCGAGTGCACGCCGCGCGGGCCGGTCGAGGCCAAGAACAAGGGGCCGCTGCCGATGTTTTTCCTGGACCGGCTCCGTCCCGAATTCGCCGCCGATGCCGAAGGGCATCTGGCCAATGACCGCCTCGGCGACGAGTGCCGGCGCCTGTTCGGCGGCTGAGACCCGTGCGAGGGTTCTGTCTCGTTGTCGAGCGTGGCCGCTCTGAAACGAGCGTCCGCCATGCTCAGGCCGCCGAACCGCCACAGGGGACGTGCGGCATCTTCTCGCTTGGCGCCGCCGATCCTCGTGCGGGGCCGCGTCGGGCATGGGGGCCAATCCGGCCTGTCACGAGTCCGCTGCCCACCCTGCCGCCCGCTTGACCCGGCAGACGTGCGCCATTGGCCATTGGCGCGGCGCCCTGATAGCGGACATCAGCCAAACCCGCGGGATCCCTCCCCTTTCAGCCGGTCGAGCTGAAACGGGGCACCCGAGACCGGCCATCGCAGGACGGCCCCGAAGCGGTCATGACTGGACGGCGCCCATTGGAGACACGCGAACTGCGGCGTAAGGTGGGAGACGATGAAGATCCAGCGGAGCACCATGGAACATGTTGAGCCGTGGGCGCGGTTACGTGCTGCGCTTTGGCCGGACTATTCTGTCCAACACCATCGGAACGACGTGGTTCGCACTTTCCTGGCCGGGGACGGCCGAGCTGTCGCGTTCATCTGTGAAACCAATGAAGACGAAGTGATCGGATTCGCTGAAGGCACGCTGCGCAGCGATTACGTCAATGGATGCAAAACCTCTCCCGTTCTTTTCCTTGAAGGAATCTATGTTCTGCCCGGCCACAGGCAAAAGGGTGCGGCGCGACTGCTCTGCGATGCAATTGCCGAATGGGGCAAGTCTATCGGCTGTTCCGAGTTCGCATCCGATGCCCTATTGGACAACGTCGTGAGCCACAAGTTTCATGCGGCGCTAGGGTTCGAGGAGACAAAACGCGTCGTCTTCTTTCGTAAAAGCCTGTAGGACCACTCTCCACCCCTTCCCGTCGGCGCGACCAGGCGGGACCGCGCCATCTGCGGCCATGGAGGTCACTTTCCGAGAGGAGACATGGCCCAAGCTGGCTAGGGAACGCCGTTCCGGTCTGCCTAGCGCCCTGGCTGGCTCCCGAAACCGGTCGTCGAAATCGGCTCACCGGAGCGGACGCGACGGCTCCAAGCCGACATGGTTGTGGGCCCGCAGAGCGGACGGTCCTGGAAGCTCCGGGCCTTCACCTCGGCCCAGCGTGAGCGCGGTCAGTGTGCGCCACCGCAGGGAATCTCCCGCATCTTCGCCCGAAAGCGTACTATCTCCCGAAGTGGCACAGGGAGGCGCCGATGCCGATCTTTTTGGACCGGCACGATCTCAGAGGACTCACGGCCGCTGACATCGCCGAGGCGCATCGCAAGGACCTCGAGCTCCAGCCACGCTATGGGGTGCGCTTTCAGACCTACTGGTTTGACGAAGCGCGCGGCACGGGATTCTGCCTGATCGACGCCCCGGACATCGAGACGGCGATGAAGGTGCATGCGGAAGCCCACGGCAATGTGGCAGTCGATGTGATCGCCGTCGATCTCTCTGCGGTCGAGGCCTTTCTCGGCCGCGTCACCGACCCATCTCCCGCAAGCCCGGCGACCTCGACGGCGCATGACGCTGCCTTCCGGGCGGTCATGTTCACCGACATCGTCGGTTCGACGGCCATGACGACAAGGCTTGGCAATGCCCGAGCGGTGGAAATGGTGCGCGCTCACGACGCTCTGGTTCGTCGAGCGCTGCAGGAACGGGCGGGCCGTGAAGTCAAACACACCGGGGATGGGATCATGGCGGCGTTTGGCGACGTCGTTGCGGCGGCGGATTGCGCTTGCGGCATATTGGGGGCGTTCGAGGCCTTCAATCTTGCGAGCACCGAGAAGCTCCGGCTGCGGATCGGGCTCGACGCTGGGGAGCCAATCACCGACAGCAATGACCTGTTCGGCACCACCGTCAATTTGGCCGCACGCCTTTGCCAGTCCGCCGATCCGGACTCGATTCTCGTTTCCCAGACTGTTCGGGACATGCTTCCCAACCGCTTCGGCGTGAGCGAGCTCGGGTCCCGGCCGATGAAGGGGTTTCCCGTGCCGGTCGTCGTCTATTCAATCGCCTGGCAGTGAAGCTTGTCGGGATGGGGCAGGGCACGGCCTCGTTCGCCTTATCGCGCCACCTATCCCAGGCCGGCCCGCGCCATTTGCGGTCATCGCGTCTGCGCCCCGACAGCGACATTGACCGGATGTGAGAGGCCCGGCGCTTTCTGGCTGGCCCAGTCAGTCAGGACGCCGTACCGGCCGTCTCAACCGCGACCTCGAGGCGGACATGGCAGCACGCGATCCCAAGCGGAACTCTCTGCACCGCTTCCACTGCGGCAGATCATTGTTGCCGCGGGAAATGTAGTCTTGCGAGCATGCCGGTATTCACACGCCCTCAAAGGCGACTAGACAGCTGCGTGCATTGGCAAGGCGGAACGGTTTGACGACGGCGTACTCGCTTGAGCTGTACCAAGCTTGCAGCGTCGCCATGTCGGGAAACTCCAGCAGAACGAGCCTCGTTGGCGTCCAACTCCCCTCGAGGATCTCCTGGGCTCCGCCGCGAGCCAGGTAGCGCCCACCGAACTGCTTGATCGTCGACGACGCCTTCTGCTTGTATTCCTCATACGCCTGTGGGTCGTGGACCTCTATATCGGCGATAAGATAAGCGGCCATTCGAACGCCCCTTGCACGGTGACCTGGCCGCTATCGTCCCTCGCCGTCCTCGCTGATGCAATGGCCGCTTCCCGCCCTCCCGGTCGGCCAGGCGCGGCTCGGCTGCGCCAAAAGCGGTCGCCGCGCCGGCGCCCCGACACCGGACATTCGCCGCCCTCAGGAGATCTTCGCAGGCTTCTTCCCCGGGGCCGCTGCGCTAGGCGAGACGTTGGCCTATTTCGAGACTTATACCTACCTCGGCCCGCATTCATTCGACGATGACATCGCGCCTGCAAACAAGGTGGCAGGCAAGAAGCCGGCTACATTTGCAACATGGGCGCGGGAGAATTTTCGGCTCAAGACAGCTGCCCCTGCTTAAGCCATCACGGCGCTTCGAGTCACACACAACGTGCACGCGACGAATGGCCCACCCGTTCGTCGCGGGATACGCGAATCCGAGCGAGGGTATACAGCAGCGCGATCACCGCGGAGGCCGCCTCTTGCCCCATGCCGGATCGCGGCTTGAGGATGCGGGCGGAAGCGGGTGTCAATTTTCAAAGCCATTGCTTTTTAAATCTCCGCGATATAGCAAGAGCCAACTTGCAAAAAGGACGGATCATGGAGGAAACGATCGACGGCCGGTGGGGCGAGCTGCTGACCCGGCGCTATGCCGCGACCGTCGCCACGCTGTGCCTGGGCGTGGCGCTGTACGCGCTCAACGCCTTCCTGGTCTCGACCTCGCTGCCCACCGCGGTGGTCGAGCTCGGCGGCGTCGGGCTGATCAGCTGGGCCTTCACCGTCTTCCTCGTCGCCGCCATCGTCGGCGGCGCCGCCGCGGCGACGCTGAAGCAGCGCCTCGGCACCCGCCCGGCGCTGCTGCTGGCGGCGCTGGCCTTCCTGGCCGGCACGCTGGTCTGCGGCTTCGCCCAGTCGATGCCGATGGTGCTGGTCGGCCGCCTGTTCCAGGGCGCGGGGGAGGGGGTGATCGCCGCCGTCTGCTATGCGCTGATCCCGGAGATGTTCCCGTCGCGGCTGATCCCCAAGGTGTTCGGGGCCGAGGCGATCGTCTGGGCCGCCGCCGCCTTCGGCGGGCCGCTCTTGTCCGGCGTGCTGACCGAGACCGTGTCCTGGCGCGCCGCCTTCCTGATCAACGTGCCGCTGATCGCGATCTTCGCCCTGCTGGTCGGGATCGTGGTGCCGGCCGAGCGGGTTCGGAGCGGCGGCGGCACGGTGCCGGTGCTGCGCCTGCTCGGCTGCGCCGCCGGCATCATGCTGGTCTCGGTCGCCGGCATCGTGCCGCAGAGCCGGCAGGCGGCGCTGTGCGTCGCCGCCGCGATGCTGGTGCTGGCGGCGGTGGTGCTGGCCGACCGGCGCAGCCGCGACCGGCTGTTCCCGTCCGACGCCTTCACCTTCCGCTCGACCGTCGGCGCCGGGCTGTGGGTGGTGCTGCTGATGCCGGTGGCCCAGGCCGCGACCACGGTCTATCTCAACATCACCATCCAGCATCTCTGGGGCTACGGCCCGACCATGGCCGGCTATGTCAGCGCGCTGATGGCGCTGTCCTGGAGCGGCTCGGCCGTGCTGGTCGCCGGCATCGTCCGGCCGGAGGGGCAGCGCCGGCTGATCCGGATCGGGCCGTTCCTGCTGGCGCTCGGCCTGCTCGGGGTGATGGCGGCGCTGGCGACGGGCCAGCCCTGGCTCCTGATGCTGTGCCAGGTGCTGATCGGCGCCGGCTTCGGCATCTCCTGGGCCTTCCTCAGCCAGGCGGTGATGGAGGCGGCACGGCCGGGCGAGCGTGATTCCGCCTCGGCCCTGCTGCCGACGCTGCAATCCGGCGGCTACGCCATCGGCGCCGCGCTGTCCGGGCTGATCGCCAACGAGGCCGGCATGGCCGCGGCGCTGACGCCGGAGGCGATCATCCATGCCGCCACCTGGGTGTTCGGCATCGCCGCGCTGCTGGGGACGCTGGGGTTCCTCGCCAGCTTCGGGGTGCGGCCGGGGGGGAGCCCGTCCTGAAACTCGCCCCGACGGCCATCTGACGCGGTTTTCTCCGCTTCCGGTGCTCACGGACCGATGTCCGCTGCGCGCCGGTTCTCGAAAACCACGCCAGCTGACTCATCGGAACGAGTTTCAGAACGAGCTCCGCGGCGCCCTCTCGACTCCCCGCAGGCCCCGCCGCTACCGTCATGCCTCGGCAGAACAGGAGAGCGGCGATGCTGGCGAGTTCGGTCCTAGCGTTTCTCGGGGTGTCGGCGCTGGTCATCGTCACGCCCGGGCCCGACACCGCGGTGACCGTGCGCAACGCCCTGCTCGGCGGCCGCGCCGGCGGCATCTGCACCGCCCTCGGCGTCTCGGTCGGCCAGGCGGTCTGGGCCTTCGCCACCAGCCTCGGCATCGTCGCCCTGCTGGTGGCGTCGGAGCCGCTGTTCCTGGCGGTGAAATATGCCGGCGCCGCCTACCTCGTCTGGCTCGGGCTGCACGCGCTGCGGGCGGCGTGGCGGCCGGGCGAAAGCGGGGATGCCGCTGCCGCCGCGCGCCCGGTCCGGCGCCTCGGCCGCGGCGCGGCGTTCCGCCAGGGGCTGGTCAGCGATCTCGGCAATCCGAAGATGGCGGTGTTCTTCGCCAGCCTGCTGCCGCAATTCGTGCCGGCGGGCCAGCCGGCCTTCACCGCCTTTCTCGCCCTCGGCCTGGTGTTCAGCCTGATGACCTTCGCCTGGCTCGCCGCCTATGCCGTCGCCGTGGCCAAGGCCGGCGACGTGCTGCGCCGGCCGCGCATCCGCCGCGCCATCGAAGGCGTCACCGGCGTCCTGCTGGTCGGGCTCGGGTTGCGCATCGCAACCGAGCAGCGCTGACGGTCGCTACTGCGCGGTGGCGCCGGAGGCCTCGACGATCGGCTTGTACTTCGCGGTTTCGGCCTTGATATAGGCCGCGAACTCCTCGGCGGTGCTGCCGATCGGCTGGGCGCCCAGGGCCTCGACCTTCGCCCGGATCTCCGGCAGCCGCATGATCCGCTGCGCCTCGGCGCTCAGCTTCTCGACGATCGCGGGCGGCGTGCCGGCCGGCGCCAGCAGGCCCTGCCAGGAGGTGATGTCGAAGCCGGGCAGGAACTCCGCCATCGTCGGCACGTCCGGCAGCACCGCGGCCCGCTGCAGCCCGGTCACCGCCAGGGGGCGGACCGCGCCCGCCTTGGCCTGTTCCACCGCGGTCGGGATGTTGTCGAAGATCATCTCGACATGGCCGGCGACGACGTCGCTCAGCGCCTGGGCGCTGCCCTTGTACGGCACATGGGTCATGCGCGCGCCGATCTGCTGCTCGAAGGCGGCGGCGGCGAGGTGGATCGAGGTGCCGAAGCCGGAGGAGGCGTAGCTGTGGCCCTCCGGCTCGGCCTTCAGGAGCGCGATCAACTCCGGCACCGATTTCGCCGGGAAGGACGGGTTGACCACCAGCAGGTTCGGCAGCGTCGCCGCCAGCGAGACCGGCGCGAAATCCTTGACCGGGTCATAGGCCAGGTCCTTGTAGACCCACGGGTTGATCGCATGGGTGCTGACCGTGGCCATGCCGAGCGTGTAGCCGTCCGGCTGGGCCTTGGCCAGGAGCTCGGCACCGATGGCGCCGCCGGCGCCCGGCTTGTTCTCGACGATGAAGGTCTGGCCGAAGGTCTTGCTCATCTCGTCGGCCAGCAGGCGGCCGAACAGGTCGGTGTTCCCGCCGGCGGCGAAGGGCACGATGATGGTGACCGGCTTGGCGGGATAGCCCGCCGCCGCGTCCTGGGCGGAGGCGCCGGTCACGGGCAGGAGGGCGGCGGCCAGGCAGGCGCATAGCGCCAGGGCTGTCTTGGACATGTTTTTCCCCCTTCGATGATGGCGGCCTCGTGCGGGGCCGGCTTTCGCCTTCCACTATGCCAAAGGATCGCCACCCTGGCACCCGGAGGATGGCCATGTCGCAATCCCGCCGCGGTGTCGCCTTCCGGACAGTTCCGGTCGTCCGCGACGCAGCGCAAGCACCCCGGTATCACCATTTTGTCATCCAAGCGCCGGTGATGGCGCCGTGCTCACGGAGGACGGTGGATGCTGGGGTTCAATCGGTCGACCAAGGTTGTCTCGCTGCCGACGCCGAAGACGGCGGTGGTCGACCTGTTCCGCGACCTCTCGATCGAGACCGCGCCCGGCATCGCCGCCAAGACCGCCAGCTACGGTGCGCATCTGCCGGCCGGCACCCCGGTCTATGTCACCATGCTGCCGGGCGCCGATCTCGGCGAGATCGTGCAGACCGCGGCGCGGCTGCGCGGCGAGGGCCTGGTGCCGGTGCCGCACATCGCCGCCCGCAGCCTGGAGAGCCGGGCCCAGCTCGACGACTACCTGCGCCGGGGGGGGGGGCGGGGGGGG
>NZ_JASATH010000219.1:0-13274 GCF_038440215.1 Inquilinus sp. OTU3971
CCCCCAGACCCCTCCCCCTACCCCCTCCCGCAAGGGGAGGGGGGACTGGAAAACACCCAGCCGAGAGGAGGCGGGGAGACTTCAAAGGCCGGACGTCAGGCTTACTTGTACCCGCCCTGGGTCACCGCCCGGTCGGCGGCGTCCTGCGCGGCCTTCAGCGCCGCGTCGACCGTGACCGAGCCGGCGAGGGCGGCGGCGATCTGCTGGCCGACCTCGGTGCCGATCGCCTGGAACTCCGGGATGCCGACGAACTGCACCCCGGTGTAGGGCACCTTCTCGACCGTGGCGTCGTTCGGGTCCGCGGTCTCGATCGCCTTCAGCACGAAGGACGCGAAGGGCGCGGCCTTCTGGTACTCGGGGTTGGCGTAGGTCGAGCTGCGGGTGCCGGGCGGGACCACGGTCCAGCCGTCGCTCTTCGCCACCGCCTCGATATAGGGCTTGGACGTGGCCCAGGTGATGAACTTCTTGGCGGCGTCCGGTGCCTTGGTCGATTTCGGCACGGCCAGGGCCCAGGACCACAGCCAGTGGTTGCCCTTCGGCGACTTGGCGATCGGCGCCTGGGCGAAGGCGACCTTGTCGGCCACCGTCGAGTCCTTCGGGTTGTACAGGTAGCCGGCGGCCGAGGTGGCGTCGATCCACATCGCGCATTTGCCGCTGGCGAACAGCGCCCGGTTCTCGTTGTGGCCGTTCGACGGCGCGCCCGGGGGCCCGTAGTTCTTCAAGAGGTCGACATAGTAGGTGATGGCCTCCTTCCACGCCGGCGAGTCCATGGTCGGCTCCCACTTCTCGTCGAACCAGCGGCCGCCATAGGTGTTCACCAGCGGGCCGACGAAGGCCATGTTCTCGCCCCAGCCCGGCTTGCCGCGCAGGCACATGCCGTAGATCTCGTGCGACGGGTCGTGCAGCTTGGCCGCGAACTCCTTGATCTGGTCGTAGGTCGGCTGGTCCGGCATCTTCAGCCCGGCCTTGTCGAACAGGTCCTTGCGGTAGAAGGTCATCGAGCTTTCGGCATAGAAGGGCAGGGCGTACAGCTTGCCCTCATGCGAAAGCCCGTCGCGCACCGGCTTCAGCACGTCCTCGAGGTCGTAGTCGGCCGGTACGTCGTCCATCGGCAGCAGCCAGTCCTGCGCGCCCCAGATCGGCACCTCATAGGTGCCGATGGTCAGCACGTCGAACTGGCCGCCATTGGTGGCGATGTCGGTGGTGACGCGCTGGCGCAGCACGTTCTCCTCCAGCACCACCCAGTTCAGCGCGATGCCGCTCTCCTTCTCGAAGTCCTTCGACAGGCGCTGCATGATGATCATGTCGGCGTTGTTGACCGTGGCGATGGTCAGCTTCTGCTGCGCCATCGCCGAACCGGACGACAGCAGCAGCGCCAGCGCACCGGCGCCGGCCAGGGCCTTGCACATCTTCCAGGGCATGGTGGGCCTCCTCGGGTTGTTCCTCCAAAGCCGCGTCTGTCCGCGGTCTCACTCTCTTCCGGCGGGAAGCCTACGCCGATCTGGGCGGCGGCGCCTGACGGACGATCGGACAGTTTGTGATTCTGCTCAATCGATGAACAGATGTTCATGCCGCAGCCGCCCGGAGTCAAGCGGAGAGGTGAGGCCCGTGCTCCCCTGGCACGGCCCGCGCTTTGCGCTACTCTCGATTGGGGAGAGACCGAGGGGAGTGTGCCTGGCATGACGACCGACCAATCCGTGCTGAACCGGATCGAGAAGCTGGTGGCGGAGGAGGAGCGGCTGTGGGCCAGCGGCCGGCCGAGCGACCCCGAGCTGAAGCGGCTGAAGGAGATCCAGGTCGAGCTCGACCGCGCCTGGGACCTCTTGCGCCAGCGCCGCGCCCGCCGCGAATTCGGCCAGGACCCCGACGCCGCCCATCTCCGCCCCGCCGGCATCGTCCGCACCTATCGCGACGAGTGAGCGGGCGCCCGCACTCGCACCGACCCGTCCTTTCACTCTCCCCCTCCCCTCGCGGGAGGGGGCAGGGGGAGGGGGGCCGCCGTCAGACGATCGGAGCGGTTGGAATGCGCTGGCGTGAGCCGGATGGCGGTGGCGTCGAGAACCGGCGCGCAGCGGACTTGACGTCCGTGAGCACCGGAAGCGGAGACGCCGCCCTCAGCCCGCCACGACCGGCTTGGCCGCCGCCCAGATCTCGTGCCCGCCATCCCACATCATGACGATGGCGACATAGAGGATGATCAGCAGCCCGACATAGGCGATCCAGCGGTGGCGGTGCAGCAGCCGGGCGACGAAGTTGGCGGCCAGGCCCATCAGCGCGACGGAGAGGGCGAGGCCGACGACCAGCACCTCGATATGGTCGCGCGCGGTGCCGGCCACGGCCAGCACGTTGTCGAGCGACATCGACACGTCGGCCAGCACGATCTGGGTGACGGCCTGGCGGAAGGTCTTGGTCGGCGCCGCCCCCTTCGGGTTCCCC
This sequence comes from Inquilinus sp. OTU3971, assembly GCF_038440215.1. Classification (NCBI taxonomy): domain Bacteria; kingdom Pseudomonadati; phylum Pseudomonadota; class Alphaproteobacteria; order Rhodospirillales; family Rhodospirillaceae; genus Inquilinus; species Inquilinus sp. OTU3971. The sequence goes on from NZ_JASATH010000219.1 coordinate 2,437, forward strand.
CTCCCTTCCGCCTTCGGGTTCCCACTCCCCGCCGCCTTCGAGTCCCCCCTCCCCTCGCGGGAGGGGGCCAGGGGGAGGGGGTTCCCTCCACCCGAGCCGTCCCCGCCCGACCCGGCCCCGCCCTCCGCCGCCTCCACATCCTCCAGCGCCGCGGCCTCGGCGGCGTGGTCGGCGCGCAGCTCGCGCCACAGCTTCCAGCACACCCACAGCAGCAGGATGCCGCCGGCGAACAGCAGGCCGACGATCTGCAGCAGCTGGGTGGTGAACAGGGCGAAGACGATGCGCAGGCCGGTGGCGGCGACGATGCCCCACAGGATGGCGCGGCGCCGCTCCTCGGCGGCCAGCCCGGCCGCGGCCATGCCGACGACGATGGCGTTGTCGCCCGCCAGCGCCACGTCGATGATCACGACCTGGACAAGGGCGGTGAGCTCGGCGAGCGAGAACCAGTCGGGCATGGCGGGGTCCGATGTGCGAAGGTGCTCCCCGATGTAGCGCAAGCGTGCCGTGGGGGGAACCCAGGGCGAGGACCCTGGCAGTGGGTCATCGAACCTTGGCAGTTCCCACCGAGACAGCTTGAGGTGAGCGCCAATTTGATCTCTAACACATTCGCATGAATGTCCCAGCTGTCCCCAAGGCCCTCGGCGCCTTTTACACACCAGAGACCGTCGCCGATGTCCTGGCAGAATGGGTCGTCCAATTGGGAAATGAGCGGCTCCTCGAGCCCAGCGCTGGCGAGGGCGCTCTCGTACGAGCTGCTATCTCCCACGCGCAACGGTGCGATGGCACCGGACAACGCCTCCGGTTTATTGCCTGCGACATCGACAAAGATGTTGCGGTGCGACTCAGACAGTCGTTATCTGGCGAAGATGAGGTATGGTCAGGCGACTTTCTCGGCCTGTCGGCAGACGCGATGCCAGCCGTCGACGGAATCATTGCAAACCCTCCATTCACGAGGAATCACGCCATTGATCGCCAGCGTCGCGGAACGCTGCGAGGGCGGTTCGACATCGACGGTGCTGCTGGACTTTGGGTGCACTTTCTCATTCACGCTTGTAGCTTTTTGAGGCCTGGAGGCCGGCTTGCATCGGTCATTCCAGCTTCGGCACTTTTCACCCGATACGGGAAACTGGCCCTAAGCCGAATCTGCCGACAATTCGACAAAGTTGAGATTCGCCGTATCGTAGACCGGCCAGCTTGGGTCAATGGAGCGGATGAACGCGGTGCGCTCCTTTTTGCGGACGGCTACGGACTAGGAACAAGCGAGGTTCCCGAAGCTACATCTTGGTCTGCCCATCAGCTCGAACAATCACGCGATTGCGCCACTGGTTCGTCGGTGTTCCACGACATCGTGGCGGCAGGATCGACGCTGGGCTCTATCGCGAAGATCGCGATTGGCGCTGTGACTGGCTGTAACCAGGTGTTCCTCGTGTCCGAGAAAGAAAGAGAGGCGGAAGGTATTTCTATAGAGGACGTCGTTTCCGTCGCCGCGAGATCTCGTCATGTTCCCGGAGTTCTGGTTGACAAGGATGATCTTATCCATTTGGCCGGAGTGGGGGAGAAAACCTGGATGCTAGTTCCAAGCGATATCGCTACCAGAGGCACCGGCGTTCGTCGCCGTCTTGCGCAGATATCTCATCGGAAGCGGCGTACAACGGCTTGGTTGCAAAAGAGGGATCCTTGGTGGTCGGTCGATACCGGTCCCGATTGCGACGCCATCTTCACCTATATGAACCACCTAGGCCCTCGCTTAGTCCTGGCTGGACCAGGTGTTAAATGCACGAATACACTTCACCGCGTCGAATTTAGAGAAGGGGTATCTCCCGGCGATCGTATGGCTGCAGCACTCACCCTCGTTTCAACGTTTGGTCAGGTGGCAGCGGAACGGCTGGGGCGACCATATGGTGGTGGAGTGCTCAAATTTGAACTTGTTGAGGCACGACAGTTCCCAGTCCTACGGTCGAATGGTGAGATTGATAGACGTATATTGATAGAGGCTGATCGGGCTGTTCGGATAGGCAACATCGATCGCGCTCGCAATATAGCGGACGAACTTTTGATGCCATCCATATTGGGGAGAGGCTGGCGAGCAGCAGTATCTGAAATGAATGCGGAGATTGTGAAACGGCGTAGGCAACGAAACAAGGGCGCCGCTGTATGAACGAGGAACTCTACTTTGTCGCCGATGCGGCACTTGTCGACCGGTTGGGACGCGAACTTGTCGGTAAACAGGAAACCGCCCTCATCGAACTTGTTAAGAACGCTTATGACGCCGACGCGACCGAGGTGACTGTCACGATCGGCCGAACGTCACTCGTTATTGAAGACAACGGGACCGGGATGACACGCCAGGAGCTTGTCGACGGATTCCTGCGACTGGCGAGCAACTTGAAAGTCCGCGAATCGCGATCGCGCCGGTTCCAACGCCAGCGCGCTGGCCGCAAAGGCATTGGGCGTTTTGCGACGCAAAGATTGGGCGACGTGCTCACGCTGCAGACATGGACAGATCCTGAGTCAGTTGGGCTTGAGCTGTCGGTCGATTGGAAGCTCTTCAAGCCCGAAATGCGGCTAGAAGATGTGCCTGTTCGACTGGTAGATATTCCGCCTCGCACTGCCGGTACCGTACTTCGCATTGAGGGACTGAGGGATCAATGGAGTGAAGCGCAGATCAGGCGCTGCTGGCGGGGGGTGGCGAACCTCCTGCAACCGTTTCCGGTCGCACCGGTCGCTATGCGGCCAACAGCAGATCCTGGCTTCGCAGTCCGTTTCCTAAGTGGCGGCGATGGTTTCTTTGATCCAGAAATCGTGGCGGACCTTCAAACCGAAATTCTGGATCATCTCCATGCCCTCATAGAATTTCGTGTGAATGAAGTTGGCGAGGCCGAGTGGCGGCTTGCGCAAAATCGCTTTGGTCCGGACCGTAATTGGACTCGAATTCACCATAAACACCTGGAAGAAAGGAATCCTCCTGCCTATTCGACCCTCAGAAATGTTGGAATGAAGGCTTACTACTTCATTCTGGACGCCAAGCTGTTGCCAAGCATGATCTATACTCGGGTGCGGGATTTGCTCCGTGTCCAGGGCGGCATCCGTCTCTATCGTAACGGCTTTCGAGTTGTTCCTTATGGAGGCCCAGGGGACGACTGGCTTGGACTTGAGGAGACTTACGCGCAGCGCGGAGTAACCCTGGCTCCTATCCGCAATTTGAACTTCTTCGGTGTAGTGGAGGTGTATGATCCAGAAGGTATTGACTTCGAGGAGAATACCTCTCGTGAAGGATTGATCGAGACAGCAGCCTTTGAGGATCTCAAGGAGCTCGCCAGCAGTATCATTCTTACCGCGGTCAGAAATATTGCAGAGGACAGGGGACGAAAATCTCGCGCCGGCGGTGCACGAGCCGAGCCAGACGCAAGTGCCCTTGAGAAGATACGGGAAGCCGAGCGCCGAGCGAGAGAAGCAGCGGAGGCAAGAGCTGCCCAGAGACGGCAGGAAAGCGAAGAAGAAGATAAGAATGAGGGAGACCAAGGCGCGCCAACTGAGGCCGAAGTTGCCGCTCTCCTCAAAGAAGGCGGCGACATCATCGCGGCGCGAGAGGCGGACCTCGCGGACGAAACAGCCATCCTGAGGCTGCTGGCAACCCTAGGACTGACGGCTGCTGAGTTCAGTCACGAAACAGGAATGACATTTGAGGCTGTTCGTATATCCTTCCGACGTGTTTTTGACGTCGCGCGTGATGCACAGCCGGACGATACAGAATTTCAAGAGGATGTAAGTCGGGCATATTCGATGCTTAATCGTCTTGATGCTCTCACGAGTTATCTCAATACAGTTGCGTCCGCCCGCGCTGTCCGCGAGTTGGGTCCGGTTTCTGCTAGTAGGGAGATTGAAAGATTCTCACGTGGTATGAAGCAACAGGCCGAAAAGCAGGAAATTGAACTGAAGCTCAACGTGCCAGCACTTGATGCGCTCTATACACGGCCGATGCACGAAGCCGATGTGGCGACTATCTTGCTTAATTTTTACTCTAATTCGGTTAAGGCCATGCGCCGGACGTCGCGGACACGGCAGATTCTCGTTCAGGCCGAGCGGAATTTGGATGACGAGATCGTCATCCGCTTTTCCGACACAGGCGATGGCGTTCCGCCCGAAAATCGCGAGAAAGTATTCGATCTGTTCTTCACGACTCGAGCGGCAGCTCCTTCCAGTGCTGACCCCAACGAGCAGATCACCGGAACCGGTTTAGGCCTTTGGATCGTTCATCAAATCGTCTCAAAGGCAGGTGGAGATGTCGAGTTAGTCACTCCTCCTACCGGCTTCGCGACATGCTTTGAGGTTCGGTTGCCCGCAGAGGAGGACGATGCATGATTGAATGGCTCCTTGTAGACGACAAGCCGGACGAAGCAGAACAGTTTGCTCGTGCGCTCTCTGTCAAGGGTATGTTTGTCGTGACGTCAATCAGAGCAAAGGACGCGGAAGATCGGCTTGGCAAAGGAGAGCTTCGACCTTCCGGAGTGCTGATGGATGTAGATCTCTCTAGCGAGACCGGAATGCGGTCGACTGGGCCGGGTATGGCGCAGAACATCAGAGTGGCGCAACAACGCCAATCGGCTCCTTCGTTTCCGATCGTTCGCTTCTCCGCGCGTGCGCGGGTTCTCGAAAACATTGGTCACGACAGCAGTAGCGATGACGTCTTTGATTTGAAGATCGAGAAGGACGGGTTAAGCGAGATCGCCAGGCAGAAAGTAGTTCAACGTCAATTGTTCGGCGTCACGGAAGTCTATCATGCCGCTGGAGGCGAGTTTGACCTCCTCACTTTCGTTGGGCTGGACGATAAACATTGGAGTCTCTGGGGGCATTTGGCGTTCGAGCGTGAGATGGCCAATGCTGACCGCCCTCATCTCAAGGCAGGACGGATCATTCGGCTGTTGGTGCACCCGGGCGTTCTGATCGATGAGGATCTGCTGGCGATCCGACTGGGGATAGACCGACATCAGTCGAAGAGTTGGTCGCAACTCTTAGACGAACTCGCCCCTATCAGATACTCGGGCGTTGCCCGTGACCACTTTCCAAGATGGTGGGCGCGTGGACTAGAGGACTGGTGGCTGGATTTGAGTCCACCTCAGCCGCTCGCCGGCAGCAGTATTGAAGAGCGTCACGCCTTGCTGACGCGTTATCATTCCGATCTGCGCCGGCTTGAGATGCCTGAGGAAAGCCCCGGCGATCGCCCATGGCGAACCTGTCTGCTGACCCTTGAGGAACGGGAAGAGATCATTCCCGTCGACCCTTCGAAGGGCGTCAGGATTACTCCAAGAGAAACGTTGCCGCCCTGGATGGACCCCTTCGTGGCCGTTTTGGGGCGTGCACTTCAGTCACGTGACGACCCTCGTCTTGATCGGGCTGATCTGGATCGATTGTCGCGCTGGGCAAAGCGAGGCTCGAGGTGAGCGCGAAATTCGATCCGCAAGAACTCGCGGATCTCGCCGCAAGCCTATCGCGTGTGCCTGAAACTGAATCTACGGCTCAGTTCCTGTTGGCAGAAGCAGGTAGGTTTTACCATCAGTGGAAGTCTGATCGCCTGTTAAGGGCAGATGAAATTCCTATTCCTCTTCCGCGGAAGAAGGCTTTGTTTCCGGCCAATTGCGAGTTGGAAGCTTCATTCCTTAGCTTTAGGTTTCGTCCTGGTGACCAGGAACATCTGCCCTCGCAAGCCGACTATCAAGTCCGTGTGGAGGGGTGGCTTATAACGAGTTCCGCTGTATACGAGTTACAGGATCACTGGAGGGTGGATACGCATATTGAAGGAATAGCATTGGAGGACGGCCGAGGAGTTCCGCACGAGCCGCACCCATTCTTTCATTTCCAACGCGGTGGCCACGCGCAGGATGCCTTTGCGAATGGGGCGACATTCATTCCCAGCGCAGGGGCTGCAATCAACGGTGATTGGCGGGGCTTATTCCAATGTCCCGGACCGCGCATGCCGGCTCTTCCGATGGATCCAATCTTGGCCATCGACTTTTGTATCGGTCAAGGCGATGGAAAAGTTTGGGGAAGACTTCGAAACATTCCAGAGTACTTTGATTTAATAGAACGCGCACAAAAGCGGCTTTGGCAGCCATTCTTCAAAGCTCTCAGAGAGCCGGCCTTTCAGAGGCTCTGGTTGGGAACGTTTGTCATATAGGCGACCCGGTTGGCTCAACGGTGCCAATTAATTGTGCCTCGGTATCGACACGTTGTCACCCGGCGGCATCGGCGGCTACTCGGGCAGGAAGTCGCCGCGTAGCCGGTCGCGATCCCGGTGAAGATCGCCTTGATGCCCTCAACGCCCCGCTCCAGCGGCTCCAGCAGCACGCCGCAGCCGTAGTGGCGCGCCCGGACCTCTTTGCCCGGCAGATGGAACCCTCAGGCAGGCGCACGACCTGGCTCTGGCCGGTCTGGAACAGCTTGGCGATGGCGGTGTCGCTCATGGCGCGCCCCCATCTGCGAATGTCGATACGGACGATATCTGCCACAGGGGAAGGTGGCAACCGGCTGGGCGCCTGCTGCAAGCGTGCAAACGCAATGTTCAGTTGCGTTCACTCGCGATTCTCGTTCATGATACGTTCTATGGACATGGCGCAATCCGACTCCGACGAGATCCGGCCGACCGACCCCGACATGAAATGGACGGGCTGGGCGCTGGACTCGCTGCGGGAGCTGGTCACGATCGACTTGCGCACCAAGCGGATCACCTCGACGCAGCAGCAGGCGATGCCGGCGGGGGCGGAGTCGATCCCCGATTTCGACCTGAAGCAGTCGCGGCTGTCCCGGTCGGTGCGGCTGTCGATCGCCATGACCGAGCGGATCCGCGCCAACTATCTGATGCGCCGGAAAAAGCGCAAGGAGTCGGGCGAGCAGGAGCACCGCCGGCAACGGCGGGAGCAGGCCGCCCAGGCCGTGGCCGAAGCGGTCGCGCAGCCCGAGGACGTCGAGTACATGCGGTCCTGGGTCTGGGAGAAGCTGGTCGAGGACGAGATCCTGGACGAGCAGCTCGACACCCTGTCGGCCGAGGAGTTCGTGCGCGAGGTCTGCCGCAAGATCGGCCGACCGCCGAATCCGGCCTGGATGCCGCGGGGCTGGGACGATGCCGCCGACATCGGCAGCGATGGCACCGTCGTCGCGCCCGGCAGATGCGTGGACCTGGTCGCTGTGAGCCCCACGGCCGCGGAGGGCTGGGCCGAGCCGCCGGAGGAGTCCGGAGACGGCTGTCTGCCATCCCGACTGTCGAAGCCGGACAGCAGCTGAGCGCCGCCGCGGTCGCGACATGCCCTCTTTCCATGACCCGTCGACGTGTTTCGCCTCTCCCGCCCGCGGGAGGGGCTGGAGGCGCTTGCGGGTCCGGGCGAGGGGAGGGGCCTGCAGGAAGGCCCCCTGCGAGCGCCCGGGCCTGCGGCCCGGGCGCTGCTCAGAAGCTCGGCGGGGTGCAGGCCGAGACGATCTCCGCCGGCTCCTCGCCGACCACGCGGAAGCGGTGCGGCAGGCGGCTCTGGAAGTAATAGGCGTCGCCGGGGCCGAGGATGCGGCGGCGCGGGCCGACCGTCAGCTCCACCCGGCCGCGGATCACCACGCCGCCCTCCTCGCCGGCATGGCTCAGCGCCGTCGGGCCGGTGTCGGCGCCCGGCGCCAGCCGCTCGTGCAGGATCTGCAGCGCCCGGCCGGACAGGTCGCAGCCCACCTGGCGGTAGGAGATCAGGCCGGACCCATCGGGATCGCCGCCATGCGTGCCAAGCCTGCCCGCGATCTCGGTCAGCTCGGCCGCCGGGAAGAACACCGGGTCCTCCGGCCCCTCGGGCAGGGCGAAGAACGCGGCCAGGCTCAGCGGCAGCCCGTCCAGCACCCGTTTCAGCGAGCCGATCGAGGGGCTGGCGCGGTTCTGCTCGATCAGCGAGACGGTGGCGTTGGACACGCCGGCGCGGCGCGCCAGCTCGCGCTGGCTCAGCCCGTGCTCCTCGCGCAGCCGCCGCAGCCGGCCGCCGATGTCGATGCCCGGGTCGTCTGCCGCGGCTTGGCCGGAGGGGGAAAGCGCCGGTTCCGGCGGAGGGAACCCCCTCCCCCTGACCCCCTCCCGCGAGGGGAGGGGGGACTCGGTGATCATGGGGGCAGGACCCGGCGTCAGGGCCATGGGTGTTTTCCTGTTCGAAATCCCGAACGCCGGCATCGGGGCGGCCTCCGCCGGCGGTTTTCGCATTGTCCGGGGCGCGCACCCGCTTGTCCAGCGATCCGGGCGGTCCTACGCTTCGGCCCGGCCTTTCCCAGCCTCGGGGCGGACCGGCGCCGGCCGTTCGGCGTGTTCGGATCCCTCCACACGGAGTTGCGACCCATGGACGATGCCCGCGGCGACCTGCGCGCCCCGAACAACCTCGAATCCTTCTGGATGCCGTTCACCGCGAACCGGTCGTTCAAGGCGGCGCCGCGGCTCTACGCCTCGGCCAAGGGCATGTACTACACCACGGTCGACGGCCGCCAGGTGCTGGACGGCACCGCCGGCCTGTGGTGCGTCAACGCCGGCCACTGCCACCCGAAGATCGTCCAGGCGATCCAGGACCAGGCGGCGGAGATGGACTACGCCCCGTCCTTCCAGATGGGCCACCCCAAGGCGTTCGAGCTGGCCTCCCGCGTCGCCCAGCTGCTGCCGGGCGACCTCGACCACGTGTTCTTCGCAGCCGGCGGCGGGTCCGAGGCGGTGGACAGCGCCCTGAAGATCGCCCTGGCCTATCAGCGCCAGATCGGCCAGGGCACCCGCACCCGGCTGATCGGGCGCGAGCGCGGCTATCACGGCGTCGGCTTCGGCGGCATCTCGGTCGGCGGCATGGTCGCCAACCGCCGCACCTTCGGCACCATGCTCGGCGGCGTCGATCACATCCGCCACACCCACGACCTGGCGCGCAACGCCTGGAGCCGCGGCCTGCCGGAGCACGGCGCCGAGCTGGCCGACGACCTGGAGCGGCTGGTGGCGCTGCACGACGCCTCCACCATCGCCGCGGTGATCGTCGAGCCGGTGGCGGGCTCCACCGGCGTGCTGATGCCGCCCAAGGGCTACCTGCAGCGGCTGCGCGAGATCTGCGACAAGCACGGCATCCTGCTGATCTTCGACGAGGTCATCACCGGCTTCGGCCGCCTCGGCACCCCCTTCGCCGCCGACTGGTTCGGCGTGCAGCCGGATATGGTGACCATGGCCAAGGGCCTGACCAACGCCGCCGTCCCGGCCGGCGCCGTCGGCGTGCGCAAGCACATCTACGACGCCTTCATGACCGGCCCGGAGCATATGATCGAGCTGTTCCACGGCTACACCTATTCGGCCCATCCGCTGGCCATGGCCGCCGGCCTGGCCACCCTCGACGTGTATCGCGAGGAGGGGCTGTTCGAGCGCGTCGCCGACCTGGCGCCGTATTGGGAGCAGGCGCTGCACAGCCTGAAGGGCACCCGCCACGTCATCGACATCCGCAACCTCGGCCTGATCGGCGCGGTGGAGCTGGAGCCGATCGCCGGCCGCCCGACCGCCCGGGCCTACGACCTGTTCATCAAGTGCTTCCAGAAGGGGGTGGGCATCCGCACCACCGGCGACATCGTCGCCCTGTCGCCGCCCTTCATCATCGAGAAGGCCGAGATCGACCGCCTGGTCGAAACCCTGCGCGAGACCCTGCAGTCGCTGGACTGAGGCGGGCAGGGGAGGGCTGAAGTTGGTTGAGTCCCCCCTCCCCTCGCGGGAGGGGGGACTAAGGTGTATTGTAGTACCGCGCGTCCGGGGCGAAAATCGGAGGGTAACCGACTCCCGCCCGTAGACGACCGTACCCCATGGACACCCAGCCAGGCTTCCAGCTTCCGCCGCTCGCCGCGGTCCGGGTGTTCGAGGCCGCGGCCCGGCACCTCAGCTTCACCCGCGCGGCGGCGGAGCTGGGCATGACCCAGGCCGCGGTCAGCTACCAGATCCGCCTGCTCGAGGACCGGGTCGGCGCGCCGCTGTTTCACCGCCTCACCCGCAAGGTGGCGCTGACCGAGGCCGGGCAGCGCCTCGCGCCGGTGCTGACCGAGGCGCTGTCGCGCATGGCCGGGGCCTTCGCCGCGCTGCGCGACGACGCCGGCGGCGGGCTGCTCTCGGTCACCACGGTCCTGACCATGGCCTCGAACTGGCTGGTGCCGCGGCTCGGCCGGTTCCAGGAGGCCCATCCCGGCTACACCGTCCGGGTCGACACCATGACCGCGAAGGTCGACTTCACCCGCGGCGAGCACGATCTCGGCATCCGCGTCGGCAAGGGCCTGTGGCCCGGCCTGGCCGCGCATTGGCTGCTGCCGGTCGACTTCGCGCCGATGTGCAGCCCGGCGCTGCTGCAGCGGGCGGGCGGCGGCCTGCGCCATCCGCGCGACCTGCTGCGCCTGCCGCTCTTGTGGGACGATGCCGATGCCTGGCAGCGCTGGTTCGCCGCGGCGGGTGAGGCGGTGCCGGCCTCGATCGCCGATGAGGGGCTGCGGCTCGACAGCCAGCAGATGATGGGCCAGGTGGCGAAGGCGGGGCAGGGCGTGGCGCTGCTCAACCCGCTGCTGTTCGCCGAGGAGCTCGCCTCCGGCCAGCTGGTGCAACCCTTCCCGACGCTGCTTCGCGAGGACGTCGCCTATTACATCGTCTATCTCGAGACCCGCCGCGACATCCCGAAGATCGCCCTGTTCCGCGACTGGCTGCTGGCCGAGGCGGCGGAGACCATGGCGACCCGAAGGACCAGCGCCGCATGATCGCCGGGCTTTTCCCTTTAAGTCCCCCCTCCCCTTGCGGGAGGGGGGCAGGGGGAGGGGTGGGGGCGCCGCCGCGC
>NZ_JASATH010000220.1:0-13119 GCF_038440215.1 Inquilinus sp. OTU3971
GGGGGGGGCTGCGGGGGCTGGGCGGTGTGGCCCCTGCCCCTTCCGTCCGGGAGCCGGCTCTGTTCGATCGTCATGAACACGTGTTCAAATCGTCACGCGGCCGTCTTGGAAGACGCCTAGCATCGCCGCCACACCGGCCCGGACTCGGGCTCTGACGAAGGGGGAATCGATGGGACGAGGTCTTCTGTCCGGGATGGCCGTCGCGGCCGCCCTGCTGCTGTCGGCCGGGGCGTCGGCCGACGTGCCGGCGGGCCAGCCGCTGGCCGGGACCACCACCTACAACGCCGCCTACTGGTCGCGGCCGCACAACGCCTATGAGAAGGCGCATTTCGCCAGGCTGACCGACGTGCTCGACCGCGGCAACCAGGTGGTCGAGATCGACGTCTATGACGAGAGCGGCTTCCCGGTGAAGCACGAGCCGGGCGAGGCGGCCACCGCCAACAACTGCAAGGCCGGCGCCGGCGGCCTGCTGCAGGACTGCCTGCGCGACATCAAGGCGTGGAGCGACGCCCATCCCGGCCACCTGCCGATCACGGTGCAGTTCGACCTCAAGCCCAGCCTGGGCCTGTGGGGCTGGGACGCCAGCTACATGTCGGCGCTGAACACGCTGGTCGCCAACGAGTTCGGGGCCAAGGTCTACAAGCCGGAGACCCTGCGGGCCTTCACCGGCTATGCCTCGCTGCGCGAGGGCGTCTACCGCGCCGGCTGGCCGACGGTGGATGCGCTGCGCGGCAAGATCCTGGTGCTGATGATGGGCGGCCCGATCGGCGACAAGAACGACACCCAGGAAGAGTATGTGAACCAGTTCGGCAGCGCGGCGCAGATCTTCGTCTGCCCCGAGGCGCATGAGCCGAACGACTTCTACTGGAACGGCAATGCCAACGATTTCGACGACGCGAATACCAACAAATGGGTGGTCTGCGGCAACCATGAGGCGGTGCAGTACTGGTACAAGGACACGCTGACCGCCCAGCAGAACGGCCAGATCGTCAACCTGTGGTCCAGCAGCGAGAACCAGTTCGACGCCTTCCAGCAGATGTATCTGGCGGTGGGCTGGGGCGCCTCGATGATCAGCCGGGAGAGCCTCGACACCTTCTCCGGCAAGCTGCCGCTGAACGGCGTCCGCCGCTCGGTCTCGACCGGCTTCAATCTGCGCAGCGCCTCCAGCGGCTATTGCGTCGAGATCCAGAGCGGCCTCTACGCCAACGGCTCGGACCTGAACCAGCGCAGCTGCACCGGCGCGGTGCCGCAGCAATGGATCTACAGCGACGAGACCCAGCTGCGCTCGGTCGGCAACGCCGAATACTGCTTCGACATTGACGGCGGCAACGGCAACAACGGCGACAGGCTCCACATCTGGGACTGCGACGGCGGCTCCAGCGAGAAGTGGCAGCTGCAGCCGGACGGCCGCCTGATCGGCATGAACGGCCGCTGCGCCGATGTGGTCGACAACACCAACGGCACCCGGCTGCAGATCCGCAACTGCACCGGCGGCGCCAGCCAGCGTTTCGACGTCATCGGCAATTCGAACGCCAACAACCCGCATTACTGATCTGCCGCGGGGGGACGCCATGCCGTCGGGGGACGGCGCGGCACGAGGGGGCAGGGCCGTCCGCGGTCCTGCCCCTTCCGTTTGGGGCCATCCGGCTGCTATTGGCGGAGGATGACCGCCGCGACCCAGCCCGAGCCGAGTCTGATTGCCGACGGCCTGGCCTGCCTGCGCGGCGGGCGGCTGGTCTTCGCCGGGCTGTCCTTCCGGCTCGACGTCGGCGAGGCGCTGGTGCTGACCGGGCCGAACGGCAGCGGCAAGTCCAGCCTGCTGCGCCTGGTCGCCGGGCTGGTGCCGGCCTTTGCCGGGCGGCTCGACTGGACCGGCGCCCCCGGCTCGATCGCCTATCTCGGCCATCAGGATGCGGTGAAGCCGGCGCTGACCGTGCGCGAGGCGTTGCGCGTCTGGGCCGCCCTGTCCGGCACCGCGGTGGAGGAGGGGGCGGTCGACGCCGCCATCGCCGCGGTCGGGCTCGAGGGGCTGGACGATCTGCCTTGCCGCTACCTCTCCGCCGGCCAGCGCCGCCGCCTGGCCCTGGCGCGGCTGGAGCTCGGCCGCGCCGCGCTGTGGCTGCTGGACGAGCCGACCCTCGGCCTCGACGCCGCCTCGGTGGCGCGGCTGGAGGGGCGCATCGCCCGGCACCGCGCCGCCGGCGGGCTGGTGCTGCTGGCGACGCATGTGTCGCTGGCGCTCGACGGCGCCCGCGGCCTGGCGCTGCAGGACTACGCGGCGGAGGACCTGCCGCTGTGAGCGCCTTCCTCGCTTTGCTGTCGCGCGACCTGCGCCTGGCCCTGCGCTCGGGCGGCGACGTCGCCGCCGTGCTGGCCTTCTTTGTCATCACCGTGGTGCTGTTCCCGCTCGGGGTCGGGCCGGAGCTGGCGCTGCTCGGCCGGATCGCTGCCGGCGTGGTCTGGGTCGCGGCGCTGCTGGCGACGCTGCTGGCGCTCGACCGCCTGTTCGCCCAGGACTACGAGGACGGGTCGCTCGACCTCCTGATGCTGTCGCCGCTGCCGCTGGAGGCTGCGGTGCTGGCCAAGGCGCTGGCCCATTGGCTGCTGACCGGCCTGCCGCTGATCCTGCTGTCACCGCTGATGGCGGCGATGTTGGGGCTGCAGGCGGCAGCCTGGCCGGTGCTGGCGCTGTCGCTGCTGCTCGGCACGCCCTGCCTCAGCCTGATCGGCGCGGTCGGCTCGGCCCTGACCCTCGGCGCCCGGCGCGGCGGGGCCCTGCTGGCGCTGCTGATCCTGCCGCTCTTCGTCCCGGTGCTGATCTTCGGCGCCGCGGCGGTGGAGGCGGTGGCGACCGGCCTGACCGCGCGGCCGCACCTGCTGCTGCTCGCCGGCTGCCTCGCCGCCGCCCTGCCGCTGGCCCCGATCGCCGCCGCGGCGGCGCTGCGCCAGGCGCAGTCCTAGAGCCGAGGTCGGGGCGCGATCCCGCCGATCCGGATGAAATGAGCCGATGCGCGTGCTATATGACCATCTACATGGTCAGGAGGGCGGCATGGATACGATCACTCTGGCGGACGCCAAAGCCCATCTGAGTGAGCTCGTCGATCGGGTCGAGGCCGGCGAGTCGATCGCCATCACTCGTCGCGGTAAGCCGGTTGCGCGGCTCATTGCAGCGAAGGGGCCGCGCAAGCGGATCGAGATATCCGTACTCCAGGCCGTGACGGCCGCCATGCCGTCGCAGGCGCAGGGCGCCGCTGATCTGGTGCGCTCGATCCGGGATGGCGATCGCTATTGATGCTCTATGTCGACACGTCGGTGATCGTCGCGGCCCTTTCGAACGAGGCCGCCACTGCTCGCGCGCAGACCTGGCTGGCGAAGCAGGATCCGTCGCAACTCCTGATCAGCGACTGGACCATCACCGAGATGTCGTCCGCCATGGCGATCAAGCTGCGGACGGGCCAGATCACGCTCGATCAGCGCGCGGCGGCCCTGGCGACCTTCAACAAGCTGGTTGCCGAGAGCTTCACTGTCCTGCCGGTGACTGGCGGACATTTCAGGGCGGCGGCGACATTCGTCGATCAGCACAGGCTCGGATTGCGTGCCGGCGATGCGCTCCATCTCGCCACCGCATCGGCACACGGCGCCATGGTGCACACGCTCGACCAGCGGCTCGCCGAAGCCGGACCCGTGCTCGGCATCCCGACACGGTTGCTGGCATGACCAGGCTTCGCCTCTCCTCGGCCGGTGCCGGTCTCACGGGGTGGGCAACGGCCTGATCGCCTGATTCATCCGGAACCAGAATGGCGTCATGCTCTCCTGGCCCTTCGTCCGGGGTGACGCGGAGGCCGGGCTCGCGTAATGCTTGGGGAAAAGGAACCCGGCCGATGCTTCTCGTCCCCACCACCGTCGGACCCAGCCGGATCGAAGGGCTGGGCCTGCACGCCGTCGAACCGATCGCCGCCGGCACCGAGGTCTGGCGCTGGCATCCGGTGTTCGACGTCTTCATCCCGGACGCCGAGATCGCCCGGCTGCCCGAGCCCGCGCGCGACTTCCTCGAGCGCTACGCCTATCCGGCGCCGGAGCTGCCGGGCGGGCTGTCGCTCAACCTCGACGACGCCCGCTTCATGAACCACAGCGACGACCCGACGCTGGAGACGGTGGGCGAGGTCTGCATCGCCCGGCGCGACATCGCGGCAGGGGAGGAGCTGACCTGCGACTACGGCGCCTTCCACCCCGATCTCCGCGACCTGATCCGGGCGGGCGCCGCCGCGGGGCGCGGCAATTGAGCCGGCGGACACGCAGCCTAGCTTTGTCTATCCTGGGACCAACGACCGCCACGCCACGTCCATGCATCGCTTCGCCAACCCGGCCCGCTTCCTGCGCCTGAGCGCCGCCCTGCGGCCCTGGGCCCTCGGCGTCGCCCTGCTGACGCTCGCCGCCGGGCTGTGGCTCGCTTTGTTCGATTCGCCGCCGGACTACCAGCAGGGCGAGACGGTGCGGATCATGTACATCCATGTGCCCTCGGCCTGGATGGCGATGATGGTCTACACGACCATGGCCGTGGCCTCGGCGGTCGGCCTGGTCTGGAAGCACCCGGTGGCCGAGCTCTATACCAAGGCCGCGGCGCCGCTCGGCGCCGGCTTCACCGCGCTGTGCCTGCTCACCGGCTCGCTCTGGGGCCAACCGATGTGGGGCACCTGGTGGGTGTGGGATGCGCGGCTGACCAGCGTGCTGATCCTGTTCTTCGTCTATCTCGGCTATATCGTGCTGGTCTCGGCCTTCGACGACCCGCAGCGCGGCCTCAAGGCCGGCGCGGTGCTGACCCTGGTCGGCGCCGTCAACCTGCCGATCATCAAATTCTCGGTCGACTGGTGGAACACGCTGCACCAGCCGGCCTCGGTGATGAAGCTGGGCGGCTCCACCCTCGACTCGTCGATGCTGGTGCCGCTGCTGCTGATGGCCGTCGCCTTCACCGCCTTGTTCGCCTGGCTGGTGCTGCTGCGCACCGAGACCGAGATCGCCGAGCGCCGGATTCGCGCCCTGCGCCTGGCCAGCGCCATGGCCGCGAGGCGGGGCGAGGCGCCGGGGCTGGAGCAGCCGATCGGATGACCGAGTTCCTCGCGATGGGCGGTTACGCCCTTTATGTCTGGACCGCCTATGGCGCGGCCCTGGTGGTGCTGGTCGGGCTGACCGTCTCCACCCTGGCGCGGCGGCGCAGCAGCCGGCGCAGCCTCGAGGCGCTGGAGCAGCTGCGCGGCCGCGGGAGGCGGGCATGACCCGCAAGCGCCGCCGCCTGATGCTGTTGGGCCTCGCCGCCCTCGGCCTCGGCACCGCCTCCGCCCTGGCCCTGACCGCGTTCCAGGACAACCTGCTGTTCTTCTACAGCCCGACCGAGCTGCATGACGGCAAGGTGGCCGGGGGGCAGCGCTTCCGCCTCGGCGGCCTGGTGGTCGACGGCTCGCTGCGGCGCCTGCCGGACGGGCAGACCATCACCTTCACCGTGACCGACACCGCCTATGACGTGCCGGTGCGCTACGCCGGCATCGTCCCCGACCTATTCCGCGAAGGGCAGGGGGTGGTGGCGCATGGCCGGGTCGGAGCCGACGGCACCTTCGTCGCCGACGAGCTCTTGGCCAAGCACGACGAGAACTACATGCCGCCCGAAGTCGCCAAGGCCCTGCAGGATGCCGGCCATCCGGGCGCGCCCGGCGGCGCCGGCAAGCCCGCCCTCCAGACCGGCACGGTGGCCGCGCAATGATCCCCGAGCTCGGCCACTACGCGCTGGTCCTGGCGCTGCTGCTCGCACTGGTGCAGTCGACCTTGCCGCTATGGGGCGCCGCCCGGCGCCACCCCGGGCTGATGGCGATCGCCGAGCCGGCGGCGACGCTGCAGCTCGCCGCCATCGGCATCGCCTTCGCGGCGCTGACCTGGGCCTATGTCGTCTCCGACTTCTCGGTGGCGCTGGTCGCAAACAACAGCCTCTCCACCAAGCCGATGCTCTACAAGGTCACCGGCGTCTGGGGGAACCATGAGGGCTCGATGCTGCTCTGGGTCCTCATCCTGGCGCTGTTCGGGGCCGCGGTGGCGCTGTTCGGCGGCAACCTGCCGCCGACGCTGAAGGCCCGGGTGCTGGCGGTGCAGGGCATGATCGGCGTTGGCTTCCTGGCCTTCATCATCCTGACCTCGAACCCCTTCCTGCGGCTCGACCCGGCGCCGATCGACGGCCGGGACATGAACCCGCTGCTGCAGGACCCCGGCCTGGCCTTCCACCCGCCCTTCCTCTATCTCGGCTATGTCGGCTTCTCGATGGCCTTCTCCTTCGCCGTCGCGGCGCTGATCGAGGGCCGGGTCGACCCCGCCTGGGCGCGCTGGGTGCGGCCCTGGACCCTGGCCGCGTGGTCGTTCCTGACCGTCGGCATCGCGCTCGGCTCCTACTGGGCCTATTACGAGCTCGGCTGGGGCGGCTGGTGGTTCTGGGACCCGGTCGAGAACGCCTCGCTGATGCCCTGGATGGCCGGCACCGCGCTGCTGCACTGCGCCCTGGTGGTGGAGAAGCGTGACGCGCTGAAGAGCTGGACCGTCTTCCTCGCCATCCTCGCTTTCGGCCTCAGCCTGGTCGGCACCTTCCTGGTTCGCTCCGGCATCATCGTCTCGGTGCACGCCTTCGCGGTCGACCCGGAGCGCGGCGTGTTCATCCTGCTGCTGCTGGCGCTCACCATCGGCGGCGCGTTTACGCTCTACGCCATCCGCGCGCCGCGGTTGAAGCTGGGCGGCGTCTTCGCCCCGATCAGCCGGGAAGGGGCGCTGGTGCTGAACAACCTCTTGATCTGCACCGCCACGGCGACGGTGTTCGTCGGCACGCTCTTCCCGCTGCTCGACAGGTCGGTCTCGGTCGGCAAGCCGTTCTACCAGCTCACCTTCGTGCCGCTGATGACGCCGGTGGTGGCGGTGATGGTGATCGCGCCCTTGATGGCCTGGAAGCGCGGCGACCTGCCCGGCGTGCTCGGCCGGCTGAAATTCGCCGCCGCCGGTGCCGTGATCATCACCCTGGCCGCCCTCTGGCTCCAGGGCGGCGGGCCGGTGCTGGCGCTGCTCGGCATCGCCTTCGGCGCGTGGGTCGTGCTCGGCGCCATCACCGAGATCGCGGAGCGGGTGCGGCTGTTCCGGATCCCGCTACGCGACAGCCTGTCCCGCGCCGTCGGCCTGCCGCGCAGCGCCTGGGGCACCGCCTTCGCCCATGCCGGGCTCGGCATTGCCCTCCTCGGCATGATCGCCACCAGCTACTGGTCGACCGAGAAGCTGGTGCTGGCCAGGCCCGGCGACCGCATCGACCTCGCCGCCGGCTATCAGGTCGTGTTCGACGGCGTGCAACTGCGGCAGGGGCCGAACTACGAGACCCGCCTCGGCGACCTGCAGCTGCTGCATGACGGCGCCCTTGTCACCGACCTCGCGCCCGAGAAGCGCTTCTACCCGGTGGCCCGGATGCCGACCAGCGAGGTCGCGATCCACACCACCCTGTCCGGCGACGTCTATGTCGCCCTGGGTGAGGAACAGGCGGACGGAAGCTGGAGCCTGCGGCTCTACCACCACCCGCTGGTGCCGTGGATCTGGGGCGGCGCCCTGGTCATGGCCTTCGGCGGCGCCCTGTCGCTCAGCGACCGCCGGCTGCGCGTCGGCGCGCCGCGGCGGGCGGCGGCGCCGGCCGTCGGGTCGCCGGCCTGAGGAATTTTGTCGATGCGCCGTCTCCTGTTCCTGCTGCCGCTGCTGCTGCTCGCCGCCCTGGCCGTCGGGGTCGGGACCAAGCTCCTGTCCGGCAGCGACCCGCAGTCGCTGCCCTCGGCCCTGATCGACAAGCCGCTGCCCGCCTTCGACCTGGCGGCGCTGCCGGGGCGATCGGATGGGCTCTCGACCGGCAATTTCGGCGGCGCGCCGATGCTGCTGAACGTCTTTGCCAGCTGGTGCGTGCCCTGCCTGGCCGAGCATCCGGTGATCACCAAGCTCGGCCGCGAGGACGGCATCCCGGTCCTGGCCATCAACTACAAGGACAAGCCGGAGGACGCGCTGGCCTGGCTGAAGCGCAACGGCGACCCGTACCGCCGGATCGGCGCCGATGCTGAGGGCCGCACCGCCATCGACCTCGGCGTCTACGGCGTGCCGGAGACCTTCGTGATCGACAAGGCCGGCCGCATCCGCTACCGGCACCCCGGCCCGCTGACCCCGGACATCGTCGACCGCGAGATCCGGCCGCTGCTGGCGGAGCTGGCGAAGTGACCATGTCATCCCCCAGAGACACGTCCATTTATTGTCCCCCCTCCCCCTGCGGGAGGGGGGCAGGGGGAGGGGGTTGTCGAGGCCAGGACGGGACTTCTCTCAATCCGGGTGCGGTCGGGACGCGGAGCTCGACAAGACTGGTGCAGACGGAGGGAACCCCCTCCCCCTACCCCCCTCCCGCGAGGGGAGGGGGGACTCGGTTGGGGCAAGCGGTCCGGCTGGCGCTGACGACCGCGTTCCTCATTCTGACCCTTGCCGCCCCTGCCTTCGCGATCGAGCCGCAGGAGCAGCTGGCCGACCCGGCGCTGGAGGCGCGGGCCCGCACGATCAGCCAGGAGCTGCGCTGCCTGGTCTGCCAGAACGAGTCGATCGACGATTCCAACGCCGATCTGGCCCGCGACCTGCGCCGTATCGTGCGCGAGCGGCTGACGGCCGGCGACACCAATGGCCAGGTGTTGGACTACGTCACCGCCCGCTACGGCGACTATGTGCTGCTGCGGCCGCCGTTGCGCGCCGGAACGCTGGCGCTGTGGTTCGGCCCGGTGGTGCTGCTGTTCGCCGCCATCGCACTGCTGATCCTGCGCCGTCGCCGGCGCCCGGCCGAGGCGGCGCCGCTGTCGCCGGAGGAAAGCCGGCGCCTGGCCCGGCTGATGGACGAGGAATCGGCGCCGTGACCGGCTGGCTGTTCTGGGTGGTCGCGGCGGTGATGACCGGCGGCGCCGTGGCGCTGCTGTTGCGCCGCCTGTTCGCCACCGGCGCCTCGCTCTCGTCCGGCGCCGACGCCGCGATCTATCGCGACCAGCTGAAGGAGCTGGAGCGCGAGCGCGCCGCCGGCGAGATCGGCGCCGCCGAGGCCGAGGCGGCCAAGGCCGAGATCGCCCGCCGCCTGCTGGCCGCCGCCGGCGAGGCGAAGCCGGAAGTCACGCCCCCCGCCGTGCCGCCGCGCCGCGTGGCGTTCGGCCTCGCCGTGCTGCTGCCGGTGGCGGCGCTGGCGATCTACATGGCCGAAGGCACGCCCGGCATGCCATCGCAGCCCTTCGCCAGCCGCGATCCGGGCGAGCGCATGGCGGTGCAGTCCGCGATGGCCGAGGCGCAGACCCTGGAACAACGCCTGGCTACCAGCCCGCAGGACCGCGCCGGCTGGATCGAGCTCGGCCAGCGCTGGAGCCAGCTGGGCGAGAGCGCGAAGGCGGCCGACGCCTATGGCCGCGCCATTGGCCTCGGCAATGCCGATGCCGAGCTGACCGGCCGCTATGGCGAGGCCCTGGTCGGCGCCAATGGCGGCGCGGTCACCGAGACCGCGCGCGCCGCCTTCGAGCAGGCGCTGACGCTGCGGCCCGGCGATGTCCGCGCCCGCTACTTCCTTGCGCTCGGCAACGCCCAGGCCGGCGACGACCGGGCGGCGCTGGATCTGTGGCAGGCGCTGGTGCGGGACTCCCCGGCCGACGCGCCGTGGCTGCCCTCGGTGCGCCAGCATCTCGCCGAGGCGGCGCAGCGCCTGGGCCTCGACCCGAAGACCGTGACGCCGGAGCCGCAGCCGCCCGCCGCACGAGCCGCCCCGCCGGCGAACGGCCCGGCCGGCGCCATCGCCTCGCTGCCGCCGGACGAGCAGGCCAAGGCGATCCGCGGCATGGTCGACGGCCTGGCGGCGCGGCTGGAGCAGTCGCCGGGCGATCTCGAAGGCTGGGTCCGTCTGGCCCGTGCCCGCGGCGTGCTGGGCGACGCCGATGCCGCCGCCGATGCCTATGCCCGGGCCGCGGCGCTGGCGCCGGACAATGCCGACCTGCTGCGCGCCTATGCCGACGCCCTGCTGACCGCCGGCCGGGGCGAGGAGGTGCCGCCGCTGCTGGAGACCGGGTTGCGCCGCATCCTGGCGTCGGATCCGAACGACCTCCAGGCCCTGTGGTTCCTCGGCGTCGCCGCGCAGAAGGCGGGCCAGCCGGAGGAGGCGCGGCGGCTGTGGGGCCGGATGCGCGACCAGTTCCAGGAGGGCAGCCAGGAGCGCCGGGCGATCGAGGGCCGCATGTCCCAGCTGCCGGCCCCCGGAGCCGGATGACCGAACCGGCCGGATCTCCGCAACAATGCGGATGAAAACCGGCCCGGCACCTTCGTCTTCGCGGTTGCAGCGACGCGGCGTCGGGCCGCGGTTGACCGGCACCGGGAAACAATGCTTGTTTCGACTGCAACAAGAACTCGGGTGAGGCTCATTTATCGTGGTCTCTGTTGCTGCCGCCGCGGCGCCCTCGGACGGGGCGATCGTCGTCGAGGACATGCATAAGCGGTTCGGCAAGCTCGAAGTGCTGAAGGGTGTCTCGCTGCGGGCCCGGCAGGGCGATGTCATCTCGATCATCGGCTCCTCCGGCTCTGGCAAGAGCACGCTGCTCCGCTGCATCAACCTGCTCGAGATCCCCAATGACGGCCGCGTCTGGGTGAATGGCGAGCTGATCCGGATGAGGAAGCTGCGCTCCGGCGAGGCCGAGCCCGAGGACAGCAAGCAGGTCGACCGCATCCGGTCCTCGCTCGGCATGGTGTTCCAGAGCTTCAACCTGTGGTCGCACATGACCGTGCTCGAGAACGTGATCGAGGCGCCGGTGCATGTGCTGAAAGTGCCGCGCAAGGAGGCGGTGGAGCGCGCCGAGGCGCTGCTGGCCAAGGTCGGCATCGCCGACAAGCGCGACCATTATCCCAACCACCTGTCGGGCGGCCAGCAGCAGCGCGCCGCGATCGCGCGGGCGCTGGCGATGCAGCCCAAGGTGATGCTGTTCGACGAGCCGACCTCGGCCCTCGACCCCGAGCTGGTCGGCGAGGTGCTGCGGGTGATCCGCCAGCTGGCGGAGGAGGGCAACACGATGCTGCTCGTCACCCATGAGATGCGCTTCGCCCGCGAGGTGTCGAGCAAGGTGATCTTCCTGCATCAGGGGCGGACGGAGGAGGAGGGGACGCCGGCCGAGGTGTTCGACAATCCGCGCTCGGAACGGATCCGCCAGTTCCTCAAGGCACAGCATTGATGGGCAATGCTCCGCCGCGATGCTTGACCGCGCGCGGCGAATTCGCGGAAATCGGCCCATCCAACCCGGGACCGCAGGGTCCCAGTTCTGAACGGGAGACTTCATGATGAAGAGCTGGTTGTCGCTGGCCGCCGCCGCGGCCCTCGTGCTGGCTGCCGGCACCGCCTCGGCGGAGACGCTGCGGGTCGGCACCGAAGGCGCCTATCCGCCGTACAACGCCACCGACGCCTCGGGCAAGCTGGTCGGCTTCGAGATCGACCTCGCCAACGAGCTGTGCAAGCGCACCCAGATGACCTGCGAGATCATCCAGCAGGATTGGGACGGCATGATCCCGGCGCTGATGAACAAGCGCTACGACGCGATCATGGCCGGCATGTCGGTCACCGAAGAGCGGATGAAGCAGATCGCCTTCTCCAAGCCCTACAGCACCACCCCGGCCTGGTTCGTCTCGGCCAAGGACGGCGTGCTGAAGGACGCCAAGACCCTGGCCGACATCCAGGCGGCGCTGAAGGGCAAGTCGGTCGGCGTGCAGCGCTCGACCATCCACCAGAACTTCCTCGAGGCGAAGGTGCCGGGTGCCGATGTGAAGCTCTACGACACCCAGGACGACCTCAACCTCGACCTGCAGAACGGCCGCATCGACGCCGGCCTGGCCGACAGCCTCGGCTGGAAGGACTTCCTGGCCAGCGACGCGGGCAAGGGCTTCAGCAATTTCGGCCCCGGCCTGACCGGCAAGGACGACCCGATCTTCGGCCTCGGCGTCGGCATCGGCCTGCGCAAGGAGGACACGGCGCTGAAGGCGAAACTGGACAAGGCGCTGGACGAGGTGAACGCCGACGGCACGCTGACCAAGCTGTCGGTGCAGTGGTTCGGCTTCGACACGTCGGTCAAGTAATCGGGATCAAGCCAGCGGGAGCGGGCGTCGGCGGATGCGGTGCCGGCGCCCGGCCCCAGCGGGACCTCGGGGTCCCAGAACGGAAAAGATCATGACCAAGATCTGGTTGTCCCTGGCCGGGGCGGCGGCGCTGGCACTGGCTGCCGGGACGGCGTCGGCCGAGACGTTCCGCGTCGGCATGGAGGGCGCCTATCCCCCATTCAACAACACCGATGCCAGCGGCAGGATCGTCGGCTACGAGGTCGACCTGGTCACCGAGCTGTGCAAGCGCACCGGCATGACCTGCGAGGTGATGCAGCAGGATTGGGACGGCATGATCCCGGCGCTCTTGAACAAGCGCTATGACGGCATCATGGACGGCATGTCGATCACCGAGGCGCGGCTGAAGCAGATCGCCTTCTCGGTGCCCTACACCGACACGCCGGCCTGGTTCGTGGGCGCCAAGGACGGCATCCTGAAGGACGCCAAGACCCTGGCCGACGTGAAGGCGGCGCTGAAGGGCAAGACCATCGGCGTGCAGCGCTCGACCACGCACCAGAACTTCCTCGAGGCGGAGTTCAAGGACTCCGAGATCAAGCTCTACGACACCGTCGACGAGCTCAATTTCGACCTGGTCAACGGCCGCATCGACGGCGGGCTGGGCGACAGCATCTCCTGGGACTCCTTCCTCAAGAGCGATGCCGGCAAGGGCTTCGCCCATTTCGGGCCGGGCCTGACCGGCAAGGACAACCCGCTGTTCGGCCAGGGCATCGGCATCGGGCTGCGCCAGGAGGACAAGGAGCTCAAGGCCAAGCTCGACAAGGCGATCGAGTCGATGAAGGCCGACGGCTCGCTGGTCAAGCTGTCGATGCAGTGGTTCGGCTACGACCCGCTGGCCCCCGGCAACTAAGAAGGCTCCGGGGGGGCGGGGCCCGGCGCCCCGGCCCGGGCACGGCGGGGGGTGGGGAG
>NZ_JASATH010000221.1:0-12917 GCF_038440215.1 Inquilinus sp. OTU3971
AGGGGGGACTATAAAAGGTTGGGTCTCAGCCGTTTTGAAAAGGTCTCGCAAGCGGGAGAGGCAGTGGTCTCGCAAGCCCACCATCGCTGTCGCCGATCGATGTGTGAATGCCCTCCCGCGCGAGAGGGGGAGGGCAGAGGGAGAGGCCGACCCTCTGGCCTCGACTCGGTGAGTCAGGCGGTACCGGCCTGCTCGATATGGCGCAGCAGCGGCGCCCAGTCCGCGCGCAGATCCTCGGCGCGGCGGCCGCGCAGGTCGAACACGCTGAGGCCGTCGGCCGCGGCCTCGGTGTAGGCCGAGCTGTCGCGGATCCGCGACACCACCGTGTGGCCCAGCCCGCCGAGGAAGGTGTCGAGCTGGGCCGCCGCCCGGGTCCGCACCCGCATCCGGTTGCCGACGATGGCCACCGCGGCGCGGCTCTTGCGGATCGGCTTCAGCTCCTCCAGCCGGTCCAGGAAGCGGCGGGTCGCCGCCTCGTCGAAGGCCGAGGGCAGCACCGGCAGGATGATGACGTCCGCCATCTTCACCAGCGTCTCGACATCCTTCATCTTCAGCGCCGCCGGGGCGTCGATCACCACCCGCTCGGCGTCCTTCGGCACCGCGAAATCCGACTTCGCCCAGTCCAGCCCCGCCAGGGCCGGCGCGGCGTCCGGCCGGCGCTTGGCCCAGTCCAGGCTGGAATGCTGGCGGTCGACATCGGCCAGGACGGTGAAATGGCCCTGCCCGGCGAAGGCCGAGGCCAGCGTCGTCGCGATCGTGGTCTTGCCGCAGCCGCCCTTGGTGTTGGCGACGAGCACGGAAATCATGCCGGCATCCCCTCTCCGGGCTTACTCGCCCTTGGTCCAGAACGGTCTCACGCTGCGGAAGGCGTCCCATTGCGCCAGCAGCTCCGGTTCGGTCGATTCGGCGCCGCGGGCGTGCCAGCCCAGCACCATGCCGGCGGCGCGGTGCAGCGCCGGATCGGCGGAGTCGGCGGCCACGCGCTGCAGCAGCGCCTCGGCGGTGGCGACGTCGTTGAGATGGCCGAAGGCGTCCTGCAGCTTCGACAGCTGCGACGCGAAGGGCTTGGCCCGCTTCTCCGGATACAGCGGGCGGAAGAAGTCCATGGCGTAGCGCAGCCGCTTCAGCGCGATCCGCACCTGGTGCCGCTGATGCGGGTCGAGCCGGGCGAGGTGCCGGCCCTGGGTCACCACCTTGCGATGCGCCCGGGCGACCAGCCGCCCGGCCAGCCCGTCGATCGGCTCGACCAGCGCGGTCAGCGTCGCGGTCGAGGCGTGGTCGCGCCAGCCCCGCCGCTCCAGCCACTCGCCGAGCGTCAGGTGCAGCCGGGCGCAGCGCGGATCGGCCAGGGCCTGGCGCACCGCGGCGTAGCCGGCCTCGCGCTGGCGCTGCGCCGCGGCGCGCAGGGCGCCGATGCCGGGGTCGTCCGGCCGCATCGTGTCCAGCGGCTCGACCGTGGCGCCGAGGAAGACGTCCCAGTCGCGTGCCGGGCCCAGCGCGCCGGCCAGCCATTTCGATTCGTCGCGCAGCCAGTCCAGCGTGGGCGAGGGCACGGTCTTCTTGAACAGGGTCAGGGCCGAGCGCAGCCGGCGCAGCGCCACCCGCATCTGGTGCACGCCGCCGGGATCGCCGCCCTCCTCGGCCGCCGCCTCGTTGGCGGTCCAGTGCCGCAGGCAGCGGGCCAGCACGACCGCGATCGCCTCGTCCACGGTCATGCGCGAGGTCAGCGTCGTCTTCGGGTCGTACATCACCCCGGGCGGGCGGCGCGCCACCAGGCGGTAGCCGCGCTCCGCCTTGGTCACCTCGCTGACCCTGAGCGGCACCTCGTCCAGGAAGGACAGCGCCAGCCGGTACAGGGCGGCGGTGCGGCCCTCCTTCAGCTCCAGCTCGACCTCGGCCACCGGGTCGCTGGCGTCGCGGGTCTCGATCGTGCCGGTGTCGAAGGCGCATTCGACCACCGCGTCCGGCAGCGACAGGATCCGGGTCTCGCGCTGGATGCGCGAGGTGAACAGATGGGTCAGCGCCTCGACCGGCACGCCGTCCAGCAGGGCCTTGGCGTCCGGGTCGTCGAAGGCGTCGGGCGCCGGCACCATCGCGGGCAGCGCGATTTCCCACTCGCCGCGGGCCAGGCCGTCGCCGCGGCGCTCGGTCTTCAGGCTCTGGACGAAGCGCTGGCCGATCCGGCGCACCCGCAGGGTGACGCCGCGGCGCTGCAGCGCGCAGTCCGGCGTGTCGTAGTAGAAGGAGGTCAGCGACCGGGTGGTGCCGGCCCCGGCCGCGATCCGCGTCAGCACGTCGGCGCCGCGCAGCCGGTCGAGATCGCCCGGCGCCACGCGCAGCTTCAACTCGATCTCGACAGGCGCTTCGGGGGGCAGGCCGCCCCCGCTCGGCTGCTCGTTCGGCCGGCTCGGCTGAACGGTCGACATCGGCATCTCCCGGCTCACGGCGTCGACGACGCCGGAGCCCCCGTACCTATCCTAAAACGCGGCGCCCGAGTATCCCCAAAAAGGTCTTAGAACCCGGCGCCCGAGAAGCTGTCCGGTGCCGATTCGACCACGGTCGGGCCGCTCGGCTCCGCCTGCAGCACCGCCAGGCCGCGCTGCACCAGCCCGTTCGGGCCGAAGCGGAAGATGCCGTCGATGCCGACGAAGCCGTTCGGGTCCTGCAGCGCCGTGGTGTTGAACGGGTTGCTGCCGTAGGCCGGCTGGCTCGCCAGCGACGCGGTCAGCGCCACCGCGTCATAGGCCAGCGTCGCCAGCCGCGGCGGCGGGCCGCCGAACTGCTGGGCGTAGCGGCTCTCGAAATCAGCGCGGCGCGACGGGTCGGGCGAGGCGTACCAGGCGCCGGCCAGATAGGGCTGGCGGTTGACCTGCGGGTCGTCCCATTGGCCGGTGCCCATCAGCTTGGCGGTGATGCCGGAATAGCCCAGCATCGGCGCCACCACGCTCAGCCGGCTGCCGACATCGGCCACGATCACGGCGTCCACCTGGGTCGCCTGCAGCTTTTGCTGCAGCTCCGTCGGGTCGGACAGCTTGCTGTCGTACAGCTCCACCACCGGCGCTTCGACATTGTATTTGACGGCGGCCTCGGCCAGCGCCCGGCTGACGATCTGGCCATAGGCCGATCGCGGCGCCAGCAAGGCGAAGCGGCGCATGCCCTGGCTGGCGCCGTAGCCGACGATCCGGTCGATCGCCTGCTGCGGCAGGAAGCTCATCAGGAACACGTTGCCGCCGGCCTGGGCGGTGTCGGTGCTGAAGGCGACGACGTTGATGCCGGCCGCGCGGGCCTGCTGCGCCACCGGCCCGACCGACTTGCTGAACAGCGGGCCGAGGATGATGTCGGCGCCCTGGGCGATCACCGATTGCGCGGCCTGGCCGGCGGTGGTCGGGCTGTCGCCGGTGTCGCGCGGCAGCAGCTCGACCTGGGTGCCGGTGTCGAACACCGCCATCTGCGCCGCACGCTGCATCGCCTCGCCCAGCGAAGCGCTGCCGCCGGACAGCGGCAGCAGCAGCCCGACCCGCAGCACGCCGTCATCCGGCCGGGTCGGCGCGCTCGGCTCCGTCGGCGCTTGCGTGATCGGGGTCGGCCTCGGTACGGTCTGGGCACAGGCGGCGAGCGCCGCGGCCATCGCGGCGGCTCCTGCCAGCCGGACGAGGCGGCGCAGTTTCGTGCCCATGCCCATCGACCCCTCACTGACTGTCGCAAGTCTTGTCACGGACGCCCCCTCACTCTCGACAATCCTCCGGGCAGCGGCGGCCCTCTGCCGCCGACCCTACCGGCGCGGCATCGCCGAGTAAACCGGGGCCGAGTAAACCGGGGCCGGGCAAACCGGCACCGGGCCTGTACCTGACGGCGGTCCCCATCGGCAATGCCGGCGACATAACGCTCCGGGCGCTCGATTTGCTCCGCGGCGCCGACGCGATCGCCTGCGAGGACACCCGCACGACCGGCAGGCTGATGTCGATCCACGGCATCCGCACCAGGCTGATTCCCTATCACGAGCACAACGCCGCCGAGATGCGGCCGCTTCTCCTGCGCCGGATCGCCGAGGGCGAGGCGATCGCCCTGGTCTCCGACGCCGGCATGCCGCTGATCTCCGACCCCGGCTACAAGCTGGCCCGGGCGGCGCGCGACCAGGGGCTGCCCGTCACCTGCCTGCCCGGGGCCTCGGCGCCGCTGGTCGGGCTGCTGCTGTCCGGCCTGCCGTCCGACCGCTTCCTGTTCGCCGGGTTCCCGCCGCCGAAATCCGCGGCCCGCCGGACCTTCCTGGCCGAGCTGGCGCCGATCGCCGCCACCCTGATCCTGTTCGAGGCGCCGCACCGGCTGCCGGAATGCCTGGCCGACCTGGCGGCGGTGCTGGGCGACCGCGAGGCGGCGGTGACGCGCGAGCTGACCAAGCTGTTCGAGGAGGTGCGCCGCGGCCCGCTGCCGGACCTCGCGGCGCATTACGCCGAGGCCGGGCCGCCCAAGGGCGAGATCGTCATCGTCATCGGCCCGCCCGGCGCCGCGGCCCGGCCGAGCGAACAGGACCTCGCCGGCCAGCTGCGCAAGGCCCTCGCCAGCATGAGCCTGCGCGACGCGGTCGAGGCCGTGGCGGCGGCGACCGGGGAGCCGAAGCGCGAGGTCTACCGCCTGGCGCTCGACCTCGCCGGCGATGCGGGCTGATCCCTCTCGCCGCCGGGCCGAGATCTTCGGCCTGCGGGCCGAGCGGGCGGCGGCGTGGCTGTTGCGCGCCAAGGGCTGGCGCATCCTGGCGCGGCGGCTGAAGACGCCGCTCGGCGAGGTCGACATCGTCGCCAGGCGCGGCCGCACCGTCGCCTTCGTCGAGGTCAAGGCCCGGCCCGACCTGGCCGCCGGGATGCTGGCGCTGCAGCCGCGCCAGCGCGAAAGGCTGCAGCGGGCGGCGACGCTGTTCCTGGCGCAGCAGCCGCGCTATGCCCGGGACCACGACCTGCGCTTCGATCTGGTGGTGGTGCGGCCCTGGCGCTGGCCTGTCCATATTGCCAACGCCTGGCAGGTCGATCGGTAGTGGAATCAGCGACGGGATCGGGCTAAGTCAGGAACTATGGACCCGACGATCCAGTCGATACTCGACCGCGCCGGCGCTCAGCCGGACGACGCCATCGATCTCGCCGAGGCGGCGCTGGCGCTGGCGGCGCTCGACCGGCCGCGCGGCGTCGGGTTCGACTGGTACCGCCGCCATCTCGACCAGCTGGTCGGCGACGTCGCCCGCGAATCCGAGCGGCTGCCCCCCTCCGAGTCCCTGACCGCGGTGCTGGCCCGGCGCTGGGGCTATGCCGGCGACGTCGACAGCTATGACGACCTGCAGAACGCCAACCTGATGCGGGTGATCGACCGGCGGAAGGGCCTGCCGGTGACGCTCGGCATCCTCTATCTGCACGTCGCCCGGGCCCAGGGCTGGACCATGGTCGGGCTGAACTTCCCGAGCCATTTCCTGGTCCGGCTCGACGCCGGCGGCGCCCGCACCATCCTCGACCCGTTCCATGCCGGCATGAATCGCGGCCCGGGCGAGCTGCGCGACCTCTTGAAGGCCGTGCTCGACGCCGGCGCCGAGCTGACGCCCGAGCATTACGAGCCGGTGTCGGACCGCGACATACTGCTGCGGCTGCAGAACAACCTGAAGGTCCGCCACATCCGCGCCGGCGATTTCGGCAAGGCGCTGTCGGTGATCGAGGCGATGCGCCGCTTCGCCCCCCTGCACGCGCCGCTGCTGCGCGAGGCCGGCATCCTCTACGCCCGGCTCGGCAACATGCGCGCCGCGATCGACGCGCTCGACCGCTACGTCTCCGCCCCCGGCGAGCCGGAGGTCCAGCGGCACGAGGCCGCGATCCTGCTCCAATCCTTCCGCACCAGTCTCAATTGAGAACAATCATGGGCCTTGCCGTCGCCATCCAGATGGACCCGATCGAGACCATCGACATCGGCGGGGATTCGACCTTCGCCATGGCGCTGGAGGCGCAGGCGCGCGGCCACCGCCTGTGGCACTATTTGCCGCGGGCCCTGACCCTGCGCGACGGCCGCCTGACCGCCAGGGCCCGGCCGCTGTCGGTGCGGGCGGTGCGCGGCGCCCATCACGCCTTCGGCGACTGGGAGACGCTCGATCTCGGCGCCGTCGACGTCATCCTGATGCGCCAGGACCCGCCCTTCGACATGGGCTACATCACCGCGACGCATCTCCTGGAGCATGTCGCCGCCCGCGTCCTGGTGGTGAACGACCCGCGCGAGGTGCGCAACGCGCCGGAGAAGCTGCTGGTCACGCATTACCCGGAGCTGATGCCGCCGACCCTGATCACCTCCGACCGCGACGAGATCCGCGCCTTCCGGCGCGAGCATGGCGACATCATCGTCAAGCCGCTCTACGGCAATGGCGGCGCCGGCGTGTTCCGGATCCGGCCGGACGACGAGAACCTGGTGGCGCTGCTCGAGGTCTATGAGCGGATGTATCGCGAGCCGATCATGGTCCAGCGCTATCTGCCGGAGATCCGCCAGGGCGACAAGCGCATCATCCTGGTCGAGGGCGAGCCGGTCGGCGCCGTCAGCCGCATGCCGGCCGAGGGCGAGGCCCGGGCCAACCTGCATGTCGGCGGCCGGGCGCAGAAGACCGTGCTGACCAAGCGCGAGCGCGAGATCTGCGCCCGCATCGGCCCGGATTTGCGGGCCACCGGCCAGATCTTCGTCGGCATCGACGTGATCGGCGACTACCTGACCGAGATCAACGTCACCTCGCCGACCGGCATCCACGAGATCAACCGCCTGGACGGGGTGAAGATCGAGGCCACCCTGTGGGACGCGATCGAGGCGCGACGGGCGGCGATGTAGGGGTAGGGTCGCGAGATCGAGGGACCTTTTCGAAATCCCTGAATCCGTCATCCCCGCGAAAGCGGGGATCTCGCAACGCTTTGACCGGATAGAGATTCCCGCTTTCGCGGGAATGACGGCAAAGGGATGGGTCGCTGTTTTGAAAAAGCCTCTCCCGCTCGCGCTACGACATTCATACATCGACTCTTTTTGAGTCCCCCCTCCCCCTGCGGGAGGGGGATAGGGGGAGGGGGTTCGCTCGGACCGAGCCGGCTGACGTGATCCGGCCCAAACGGCTCTGGGGGGCATCGACCGTCAGCTGGGCAAGGCGGCGTCCACCAGCCCGCTCCCGTCGCCCCACGCCTCATCCCCGGCGCGATACGCCCGCGCCGCTGCGGCCAGCCGCTCCTCGTCGGCCGCCAGCCGCTCGACCGCCACCCACCGACTCCAGTCCGCCGCGATGCTCCAGCCGGCGTCGCCGGGATGGGCCTGCGGCAGCCGGTAGTGGAACACCGGGCGGGCGGCGATCTTCTCATAGGGCAGCTTGGCCCGCACCCGCGCCGGGTCCAGGCCCAGCAGCAGCGGCAGCAGGTCCAGGCCGCGGTCGCGGGTCGGGTTGGCGGCCAGGTAGTCGTCGACCAGCCCGGCCTGGTCGGGCCGGTAGCCGGGCGCCGCGATCCGGTGCAGGAAGTCGGGCGGATAGGGCGGCGGCAGATGCCGCTCCAGCCGTGGTTGCCCCTGCGCGATCTCGCGCCGCAGCCCCGCTTCCATCAGCCCGAAGGCCAGCATCACCGCGGTGATCCGGCGCAGGTCCGCGGCCGGCGCGTCGATGTTGAAATGCAGGCCCAGCGACCCGAACAGCGTGGCGCCGCGCCCATGGGCCCCGGCCGTGCGCAGCAGGCCGAGGATGCGGTCGACCTCGGCCAGCCTTTCGACCGGCAGCGGCGGCACGATCAGCTCGCGCGGCACCGCGCCGGACACCAGCCACCCCAGCCCGGCGGCGGCCTTCGGCCCGATCCGCACCGGCAGGGTCTTGCCGTGCCGCTGCGGATGGGCATAGCGCAGGTCCAACTCCACCGCCAGGTCGCCCAGGGCGCTGCCCCGCACCGCGAAGGCATGGGCGTCCTCCGCCACCACCTCGCCGCCGACACCGGCGGCCAGCGCCCGCGCCGCGTGGCGGGCGGAGGGCCCCATGAACTCGACCTCGACCCCGACCAGGCGCGGGGGCTCGGGCGCCGGGGCGGGCAGCGGCTGGAATGAAGCGGATGGCGGCACGGGCCGTCGGGATCCTTTGTTCGCGGGCAGGCTCCCGGCTCATATTGGGGGTGGGACGGGCAATGCGAGTCCCCGGCCGCCCGTAGCGTCGCCCCGTGGCGTCGACTGGCCGGGGCGAGGCTTCGGCGCGCGTGGCAGGCTGGATCGCCGTCTCCAGCTCATACCGGTTGTCTTTGCGATCGACTCTCCGCCCCTTCCTCGTCATGGCGACCCCGGCGAAAGCCGGGGGAGGCCATCCAGTCCTGCCGGAACGAACCCCACCATTCCGGATGGCCACGCCCCCAAAGTGGACTCAAGGGCGGGGCCTGCCATGACGGTGAGGACCATGGGTCATCATCAATCAGGCTTGGCATCACTTGCAGGTGCAGGCCCCGCCGACTCCGGCGCGCAGATTGGCCTCGACCCAGCGCCTCGCATCCGGCCCGAAATCGAAGGTCGGCCCGATGATGCAGATCTCCGAATCCCCGCGGTCGGAGCGCATCTGCTGCGGGTCGCACGGGTCGATCTCGATCCGGTCGTTGATGCAGTAGACATAGGTCGTCATGGCCAGCGCGCTGCCGGGCGCCAGCACGGCCAGCAGGGTGACGACGAAACGGGCCGCACGCATCGGATGCCCCTCCCTCTGCTCCGGTGTCGGGATCATCGTTGGAGTCCCGTCGGGCGCTGCAGTGATGCCCCGGGAAAATGGTTTTGATCAGGCCGCGGCAAGGCCGGACCGCGGCCGCCGGCCCCGCCGCACGGATCCGGCACCTGTTCGACCTCTGAGCGTGCCGCGGGTCTCTGTTACAGGCGTCGCCATCCGGATCGGGACGGACACACTGCGGCAACAGACCGGCGGCAGTTCTGGATCATCCCATCGCAGACATCATCCGGTCCAATGGCAACGATCCGCGACTATCTCGATATCGCCGATGCGGCGTACCAGAACGATCCCGAAGGCCATGTGCCCAACCGCTGGCGCGTCCGCAAGACCGAAAAGGCGACCTGGTACGGCAACGGCTTCCAGGGGTCGGTCTTCGAAGGCAACGAGGAGGTGATCGTCGCCTTTTCCGGAACCAAGGGCGGGCCGATGAGCGCTCCGGTCTCCCAGAACTCGGCCAATGCCCGCATTGCGGTTCTCGTCATCCCCAACATGGCGGGCTCGGCCAAGAAGCTGGTGCGGTGGGGCGAGCAGAATTGCGGCGGCAAGCCGGTCTCGATCGTGGGCCATTCCCTCGGCGGCGCCCTGGCGCAGGTGGTCGGCGCCTGGTCCGGCCGTCCGTTCGTCTCGCTCAACGGCCCCGGGATGGAGGCGCATCTCAAGGCGTCGGCTTTCAACGTCTTCAAGCCGCGGCAGATGGCGCGCTCGCTCCGGGCCCGCCGGAAAGGCGCGCCCGTCGGGCTGTGCCTGAACGTGCGGGGCGATTTCGTCGGCACATACGGCAAGGGCTACATCGGCGAGGTGCGGGAACTGAGACCCGATGCCGGCGAACCCACGCACAGCATCGACGCGATCCGGGATGCCCTGCCTCAGGACGATCTGGCGAAGCAGCCATGGATGCTGTCGGCCTCCTGGCCGGCGACCCGGATCGGCAATTCGGCCCCGAGGCTCGGGAACGTCCCCAGCTCCGGTCCGTCCCTCACCGAAAGGATCGCCGGGCATCCGCTGTTTCGGCCCGGTGCCGTTCCGGCAGGTCGCGAAGCTGCGGATGTGCAGGATGGCATCCGCGATCCTGCGATCCCGAAACCGGTTCTGCCTCGTCGACCGGCAGCTCCGCCGCTCGCTCCGGCTCGATCCGCGCCGCCGCCGGCCGAAGCCGCTGAAGCAACCGATCTGGACCAGGACTACGATCGTCTGATGGCCGAAGTGAACGTCTGGCTGGAGGACATTGGAGAGAGGACAACGGAAGAAGAACCGGCTGTCGCATCGGCCGGTCTCGACGAGACCATTGCTCTCGCCGACGAGTGGATTGCCCTCGGCGCCTGGCTGACGTCGCTGACCGGCATACCCCCCAGGTCCCTGGAGAGCGTGCTGGCGGACGCGCGCAAGGGTGGATCGAACCGGGGTGGAGAAGGTCCAGGCCGCCCGGATTGATCGCCGGCGGCCGAAGGCGTTCGCGCCAATGTCCTCCTGTGGTCCGGCCCTGCCGTCATCCGCTCGCCTCCGCGTCGGCCCTTGGGTCGTTGTATGTTGCTTTCCGAGGGTCGATGCGCTGAGCTGGCTCGGCATCCTGACGGCGGAAGGAGGATGAGGACATGCCTCGTCCCAAGCTCTCATGCCTGGCTGGGGGCGTCGCTGCGATGCTCACGGTGTCGGCAGCCGCCGCGCCTCTCGACCGGTACACCGGCTCCTTCGATGCCGAGGGCGTGGTCGCGGACGGCCCCGACGCCACGCCGCGAGAGGTGAGGTGCGACTTCGAGGTGCTGCAACGGCAGCCGAACCGGCTGGCGCTGGACGGAACCTGCTGGGCCTATCTGATCTTCTCGCGGTCGGTCAGCGCCGACCTGTCCCTCGATCCCCAGTCCGGCCGGATGACCGGGACCTATACCGGTTCGAAGGTCGGGCCGGCGCGACTGACCGGCCAGTTGGCAGGCCCGGCCATTGATGTCCTCATCAACTGGCCCCAGCCGGTCAATGGCCACATGACGGCCGATCTGCGGATCGTCAGCCTGGGTCCCGACCGCCTCCAGATCCTGGTGACCGATAGCGGGGAGCACGGCGTGCCCAGGGTGACGACGGACCTGTCGCTGGCGCGCCGGTGAGACCCTTCCGTCGATCGCCCATGCCGCCCTGATGCTTCTGTCTCGGGGGTCCATTCCACCAGTCGCCAAACCGCGTAATTTGTGCAGCGTCACCGAATTAGTGTCCAAGTTTCATGCGGCGCTAGGGTTCGAGGAGACAAAACGCGTCGTCTTCTTTCGTAAAAGCCTGTAGGACCACTCTCCACCCCTTCCCGTCGGCGCGACTCCCGGCGGTCCGCGGCCAGTCCGGTACGACAAGCTGCTCCAAACCGTCGCCACAGCTGCCTCCCCGAACCGGACAACCGCACGCGACCCATGGCAGTCATCGGGAGGCCTTCCAGGGCCCTCTGGACGGGCAGCCTGTCAACGCGGCGCCCCCGAAACCGGACGTCAGCGCGGGGCCGATTGGTCCCCTTTGCTACTATTCCAGAGCATGGCAAAATAGATTTGCCCCGTGGCTCCGTCGATCGCGGCGGCTAAGACTCGATGTTATTGGTTGAATATTACCTTTGCCATTTTGTAGAGAGTTTGTCATGGATAACAGAAATTCTGCGAGTGGTCAGAAAAGACGGAGATTTAGATGGTACTTTCTGATACCGATTTTTATGTCGTATATTCCAATTTTTGTAACCAAATTCGTCGATGGGCACAGGGATGGCTTCGAATCAAACGAATTGGTATATTCCTATTGGCAAAAGTGGCGATAATTATCGGAACATTGATTTTTGTTTGTATGTTTTTTTTGGGACAATCGCCGCAGATCGTAAGCAGTTGCCAGGGATTTGTCTGACTGGCGGATCCGCTACGGGAGCCTGCGAAGCCGGTGATGTACAGTGCTCAGTTGTTTTTGTGGGCAAGGCTGAACGTCGCATCTGTCATCCCTCTCGGAGGCCGGTCGGACCAGCGATTGTCCGTTTCGGAATGCTGAATCCGCCGGCCGGATATCGGCGAAATTCGGACCTCGGCCCAACCTGGCCTGATGGAGCCGCCCCAAACCGGCTCGCACCCGCCGAAAATTCGGTGACGAAAATTCGGTGACACTGCACTATTTTGCGGCTGCTCATCCTCTTGGAGTTGACCCTGCGGTGAGACAGAAGAATTAGGGTGACATGGGCGATCGGAGGCTGATGTCCGATAGGACTCCCGCCCGCAATTTCCCGGCCTCGCTGAAGCAGGCGGCAACGCCCCGTCATCACACCCACTTCATCGAGCTGTCATAGGTGCTGCGCCGCTGCCCCTCGACGGCGTAGCGCAGGGCGTCGACCACGTGGTTCTCGCGGTCCTCCAGCTCCGCCAGGATCACGCCGGTCTTCGGGTCGGTGCGATAGCTGTACAGCGCCAGCTCGTCGATCAGGTGGCGGCAGCGCGGATGCACCACGATGTCGTGGGCCTTCAGGAACTCGACCCCGTCCTGCACCGACCCCGCGCCCTTGGCCGACCCGGTGATGCTGCCGAAGCCGTTGCGCTGCATGTAGCTGATGGTCTCCGGCCGGGCGCTGTCGGCGATGATCGGGCCGCGCCGCGACCCCGGCACGGTGTCGAACAGGGCTGGCGTCCGGTCGATCTCGCAGCCGACCTGATGGGCCTCGTGGTCGACGAACAGCGTCCGGCCCTGCACGAAGCAGCGCACCAGCACCGTCGGGTCGCGGGCGAAGCCCCAATCGGCGCCGAACAGGAAGCGGGCGTCGGCCGGCGTCTCGAACGCCTCCACCTTCCAGTTCCTGAACACCCGGGCCTCGCTGAAGGTCTGATAGCCGCCGAGCCAGACATGCTGGTGCTTGTCCGGGTCGCGCGCCCGGTCCCACTCCATCTCCACCCGCAGCACCTCCGGGAAATGCGGGTTGTCGGAGTATTTCACCGGCGCCAGCAAAGAGCCGGGCGGCGGCGTCCCGCCGCGGAACAGCGCGTCGACCGGGTCGTCCGCCCGGGTCGGGTTCCAGGTGAACCACAGCTCCGACCCCGGCTTGCGGATCGTGGGGCGCAGCAGGTCCAGGCTGCGGATCGACAGGGCCTGGGCTTCCTCGACCCAGGCGACGTCGTAGCCCTCGAGCGACTTGATGCTCTCCGCCGTGTGGTTCTGCATGCCCTGGAAGATGATCCGC
>NZ_JASATH010000222.1:0-12827 GCF_038440215.1 Inquilinus sp. OTU3971
TTAGCCCGCCCCGCTGTCGGCGTTATTGGTCTGGCTGCGCAGCGGCCGGTGCTCGACCCGCAGATAGGTCACCAGGCTGAGGGCGAAGACCGCCGCCACCGCCGCGAACAGCACGGCGAAGGCGCGGGCGATCTCGATGCGCTCGGCCTCGCTCAGCGGGCGGCGCACCAGGTCCTCCAGCCCCGAGACCGAGGCGACCGACGGGCTCCAGGCCACGATCAGCCCCAGCACCAGCGCCGACCCGGCGGCGACCAGGATGGCGCCGCCGAGGGCGCGGGAGAAGCCGACGGCCCCGGTGACCGCGCCGAGGTCGCGGATCGCGGCGGCGTTCTGCGACGCCACCATGCTGGCCGGGAAGATCGGGCCGACGCCGAGCCCGACGATCATCAGCAGGCCGGAGGCGACCAGCGGCGTGGTGTGCGTCGCCACCGCAGCCAGCACCAGCGCCGCCACGATCGCCACCGGCAGCCCGACCATCGGCGGCCGGCGATAGGTGCCGGTGCGGGTGATGTAGCGGCCGCACAGCGACGCGGTGACGGTGGTCGACACCATCAGCGGGATCATCAGCAGCCCGACCTCGCCGGTGCCGGCCTGCAGCGCCACCTGCAGATAGGTCGGCGCCAGCACCGCCAGCACCAGGTAGCCGCCGAAGGCGAGGAAGACCGCGGTCAGCACCGGCCCGACCACGGCGTCGCCGAGGAAGCGCGGCGGCAGGATCGGCTCCGCCACCCGGCTCTGGCGGCGGAAGAACAGCCAGCCGCCGAGCCCGGCCACCGCTGCCGCGGCGACCACCGGCAGCGAGGCCCAGGGGAAGGCCGTGCCGCCCCAGGACAGGCCGAGCAGCAGCGCCGTGGTGCCGAGGGTGAGGAGGGCGATCGAGACGAAATCGATCCGCGCCTTGACCCGCGGCACCGGCAGCTTGCGCAGCGCCCGGTCGACGATGCCGAGCGCCAGCAGGCCCAGCGGCAGGTTGATCCAGAAGATCCAGGGCCAGCCGACGTACTGTGTCAGGGCACCGCCCAGGGTCGGGCCGATCAGGGCGGAGCCGGCCCAGACCGTGGCGAAATAGGCGGCGTAGCGGCCGCGCTCGCGCGGCGCCACCACGTCGGCGATCACGGTCTGGGCCAGGGTCAGCAGGCCGCCGCCGCCCAGCCCCTGCAGGGCACGGGACGCGATCAGCATGGTCATGGAGGTGGACAGGGCGCACAGCGCCGAGGCGGCCAGGAACACGATCAGGCAGCCCAGCAGCATCAGCCGGCGGCCGTACAGGTCGCTGAGCTTGCCGAGGATCGGCGTGGCGCAGGTCGAGGTCAGCAGATAGGCGGTGACGACCCAGGAGATCAGCTCGAAATCGCCGAGTTCGCGCCCGATCGAGGGCAGGGCGGTGGCGACGATGGTCTGGTCCAGCGCCGACAGGAACAGCGCCAGCAGGGCGCCGAGCACGATGGTGTGGATCTCGGACTGGGTCAGGTTCATTTTTTGCCGCTTCCTCCCGCCCCGCGCGAGTCGGGACGCGCCATCCTAGCGGCTCGCGCCAGCGGGGAGGCCGGCGAAGGACCGGGACCAGCCTTGCGGGAGACCTGGCGATCACCAGCCCGCCCGCTTTTCCACTCTCCCCCTCCCGCAAGGGGAGGGGGAGAATAACAGAGCATCGACTTGACTCACCCGCCTCACCCCGCCGCGTCCTCCTTCAGCGGCAGCGTCACGGTCTGCACCAGCCCGCCGTCCGGCCGGTTCGCGATCTCGATGCGGCCGCCGGTGCGGTCGACGATCTCCTTGGCAATGGCGAGGCCGAGGCCGGCGCCCGGCACGGTCTGGCGCCGCGCCGGGTCGACCCGGAAGAACGGCTCGAACACCCGGGCCAGCAGCTCCGGCGGGATGCCGGGGCCGCGGTCGGTGATGGTGATGCGGGCCTCGCCTTCGCCCTCGCCCCGGGCCGCGTCCAGCGTCACCTCGGCCCCCTTGCCGTGGGTGGCGGCGTTGATCACCAGGTTGCGCAGCGCCCGCTTCAGCGCCAGCGGCCCGGCCTTGACCGAGGCCGGCTCGGCCCGCAGCAGCGTCACCGGCAGCCCCTGCTCGGCCAGCTCGGTGCTGACGGTCTCGACCAGCCGGTCGAGCCGCACCGGCTCGGCATCGCCGCCCTCGACCTCCTCGCGCACCAGCCGGATGGCGCTGTCGGCGATGCGGTCGAGCTCGTCGAGGTCCTTCAGCCAGGCGTCGCGCTCCTCCTCCGGCAGGAACTCGGCGCGGAGCCGCATCCGGGTCATCGGCGTGCGCAGATCGTGCCCGGCGGCGGCGACCAGGCGCATCCGGCTCTCCATCGCCGCGCGCAGCCGGGCGGACAGGCGGTTCAGCGTCTGCGCCGTCGTCCTCATCTCGGCCGAGCCGGTCTCCGGCAGCTCGGGCAGGGTGCCGTCCGGACCGATCCGGGCGATGGTGCCCTCCAGCAGGGCCAGGGGCCGGACCACCCGGTCGGCGGCGACCGCGGCGATGCCGATCGCCCCCAGCACCAGCAGCAGCATCCAGCCGGCGAAGGCCAGAGGCACGCCCTGCGGGATCGGCAGGTCGGGCATCGGCAGCCACAGCCAACGCTGCGGGTCGATCTGCACCGACAGGATCGACTGCCTGTCCGGGCCATTGTCGGTGACTTGCACCGGCAGGGCGGGGCCGGACGCCCGCATGGCATTCTGCAGAAGCTCGCTGCCGCGCGGGTCGGACATCCCGGGCGCCGGCATCGGATGCAGCTCGAAATCCGCCGCCCGCCCGGGGTTGTCGGCCGGTCCGATGCCGTTCTCGACCAGGTCGGCGATGAGCCGGATCTGCCGGGCGAAGGGCTCGACGGTGCGGGCCGGCGAGGGCTCGCGCAGCAGCAGCAGGGCGACGAAGCTGGCGATGCCGACCACGGCGATGATGGAAACCGCCAGCAGCAGGATGATGCGGGCGCGCAGCGTGTTCACGCCGGCCCTCCCATCTGCTCGACCGGGACGGCGAGCTGATAGCCGCCGTTTCGCACCGTCTTGAACAGCTGGAACCGGCCGCCATCGCCGAGCTTGCGGCGCAGCCGGCTGACCAGCACGTCGATCGACCGGTCCAGCGGCTCCGCCTCGCGGCCCTGGGTCAGGTCCAGCAGCTGGTCGCGCGACAGGATCCGGCCCGGCCGGTCCAGGAAGGCCAGCAGCAGCTCGAACTCGGCGCCGGTCAGGATCACCTCCTCGCCGGTGTCGTCGACGATGCGCCGGGTGGAGGAGTCGGCGACGAAGCTGGCGAAGCGGTAGCGGCCGAGCGGCGGCGTCTCGTCCGGCACGGCCGCCGCGGTCCGCCGCAGCACGGCGCGGATCCGCGCCACCAGCTCGCGCGGGTTGAACGGCTTGCCGAGATAGTCGTCGGCGCCGATCTCGAGGCCGATGATGCGGTCGACATCCTCCTTCAGCGCGGTCAGCAGGATCACCGGCAGATGCGGCTTGCGCCGGCTCAGCTCGCGGCAGATATCGAGGCCGGAGCCGTCGGGCAGCATGACGTCCAGCACCAGCAGGTCGATCCGGCCCGCGGCCAGCCGCTCCTCGCATTCGCGCCGGTCGGCCGCCAGGGTGACCCGGAAGTTCTGGCCGTCGAGATAGCGGCCGAGCAGACGACGGATCTCGGGGTCGTCGTCGACGACAAGGATATGGGGAGAAGTCTGCATCGATCGGGAAGTCGCCTGGGCTGTTGTCATGATCTTTACGGGGCCGGACGCGACGGGCGATGGATTTTCTGCAACGGAGTATTGCCGGCGGCCGGGTGGCAATGTTGGGAAATCAATTTCCTCTGCCGGTTCACATTCGGCAACAGGGCGACGAAAGGCAGCAACACGGCGCTCCTAGCTTCGCCTCGTTCACAGCAACAGGAGTCATCGATGAAATCCACTGTCGCCATCATCGGTGTTGCGACGGCCGGTGTCATCGGTCTCACCCTCGGCACGGTGATGAGCCCGGGCGGCATCGCCCTGGCCGACCCGGTCAATGTCGATGCGATCCACGCCGCCGCGCCGGACGCGCTGCCGCCAGGCCCCGGTCCGGACCGGCCCGGCCCCGGCTGGTGCCGCGGTCCGGACTTCAAGATGGAGCTGGCCCGCGACCTCGCTGGTCTCGAGACCCTGATCGGCATCCGCGCCGACCAGCTCGACGCCTGGCGCGACTACACCAGCGCCCTCCTGGCCGTGGCGGAGCCGCCGCGGCCGCCCATGCCGCCGATGGATGACAAGAGGCTGGAGGCCTTCGCCCCGGCCGAGCGCCTAGCCGATGCCGCCATCGCCCGGGCCGGGGCGGCGGAGACGCTGAAATCGGCGATCGCGACTCTGCGCGACAAGCTGACGCCGGAGCAGATCGCCCTGCTGCAGCAGGCGGAGCGGCACATGGGGCCGCCGCCGCTTCCCTTCCCTGGTCCCGGTCCGCAGGATCAGCGCTTCGGCCCCCCGGCCGAGCGTCCGGTGCCCCACGCCGGCTGACGGACCGGTCGGGCCGGCCCGGTGTTCCCCCCACGCAACCGGGCCGGCCCGATGGTTTCTGCCTCTTCCC
Organism: Inquilinus sp. OTU3971; assembly: GCF_038440215.1. Classification (NCBI taxonomy): domain Bacteria; kingdom Pseudomonadati; phylum Pseudomonadota; class Alphaproteobacteria; order Rhodospirillales; family Rhodospirillaceae; genus Inquilinus; species Inquilinus sp. OTU3971. The sequence goes on from NZ_JASATH010000222.1 coordinate 4,554, forward strand.
GACACTGATCGGTCATCGTGAGATCACATCTTCTGCGGGGCACCGCGTCGCTGCTCGCCCTGATCCTGGCGGGCTGCGCGGTCGGCCCCGATTTCCAGCGTCCGGCCGCGCCGGGCGTCGGCCAGTACACGCCCGGCACGCCGCTGGCGCAGACCGCCTCTGCCGCCGTGCCGGGCGGCGCGTCGCAGCGCATCCAGAACGGCCGGGACATTCCGGGCGACTGGTGGCGCGTGTTCCGGTCCCAGCCCCTGAACCGGCTGGTGGCCGAGGCGCTGAAGGCCAACCCCGACATCCAGTCGGCCCAGGCGGCGCTGCGCCAGGCGCAGGAGAACGTCGCGGCCGGGCAGGGCGAGCTGTTCCCGACCGTTACCGGCTCCAGCTCCGCCACGCGGGAGCAGAGCAACAGCACGGTATCGACCACCGCCGGCTCGCGCACCGTCACCTCGGTCTACAACGTCACCGGCGCCTCGGTGGACGTGTCCTACGACCTCGACGTGTTCGGCGGCACCCGCCGCAACATCGAATCGCTGCAGGCCACGGCCGATTACGAGCGCTACCAGCTCGAGGCCAGCTACCTCACCATCAGCAGCAACGTGGTGACGGCGGCGATCCAGGAGGCCTCGCTCCGGGCCCAAATCGCGGCCACCGAGGATATCATCAAGGCCGAGCGCGCCTTCCTGGCGATCCTGCAGCAGCAGTTCGCGCTCGGCGGCATCTCGCAGGCCGATGTGGTGTCGCAGCAGGCCACGGTGGCGCAGGACGAGGCGCTGCTGCCGCCGCTGCAGAAGCAGCTGGCGCAGCAGCGCAACCAGCTCGCCGTCTATCTCGGCCGCTTCCCCAGCGAGATCTCGGGCGACGATTTCGAGCTGGCCGGGCTGACCCTGCCGGCCGACCTGCCGCTCAGCCTGCCGTCCAAGCTGGTCGAGCAGCGGCCGGACATCAAGTCGTCGGAGGCGCAGCTGCAGACCGCCAGCGCCAAGATCGGCGTCGCCATCGCCAACATGCTGCCGCAGATCACGCTCAGCGCCAGCTACGGCAGCAGCGCCGACAGCTTCGGCAACCTGTTCTCGCCCGGCACCATCGCCTGGAGCCTGGCCGGGCAGGTGGTGCAGACGATTTTCGACGGCGGCACGCTGCTGCACGACAAGCGCGCGGCCGAGGCCGGCTTCGACCAGGCGGCGGCGCAGTACCGCAGCACCGTGCTGTCGGCCTTCCAGGACGTCGCCGACACGCTGCACGCGATCCAGTACGACGCCGACACGCTGAAGGCGCAGCTGGCGGCGGAGCAGGCGGCCCAGCGCAGCCTGAACATCGCCCGCAGCCAGTACCAGGCCGGCGCCACGACCTACACGACCGTGCTGACCGCTCAGACCGCGCTGCTGAACGCCCGGATCAGCCGGATCGAGGCCCAGGCGGCGCGGCTCAGCGACACCGCGGCGCTGTACCAGGCGCTCGGCGGCGGCTGGTGGAACCGCACCGACGTCCCGGCCGGCAAGAAGCAACCCACCCCCAGCCTGCCCGATTGACGGATAGAGAGATGGCCAAGAGCAGAACGGCTTCGCTGATCCTCCGCATGGTGGTCATGCTGATCGTGATCGGCGTGATCCTGGGCGGCATTTTCGGCTTCCAGGCCTTCAAGAGCCAGATGATCGCCCAGGCGATCGCGGCCCGCAGCAACCCGCCGCAGACGGTGTCGACCACCACCGCGACCGCGAGCGACTGGCAGGAACGGCTGGAGGCGGTGGGCAGCTTCCGCGCGGTCAACGGCGCCGCCCTGTCCTCCGAGGTGGCGGGGATCGTCGAGGCGATCAGCTTCCAGGACGGCCAGGACGTCGCCGCCGGCACGCCGCTCTTGCAGCTGCGCGCCGAGGAGGACCTGGCGACGCTGAAGCAGTACCAGGCGGCGGCCGACAACGCCCAGGTCACCTATGACCGCGACCTGCGCCAGCTCAAGGCCCAGGGCGTCAGCCAGGCCACGGTCGACAGCGACCTCGCCACGCTGAAGCAGGCCCAGGCCCAGGTGGCGGCGCAGCAGGCGGCGATCGACAAGAAGACGGTCAAGGCGCCCTTCGCCGGCCGGCTCGGCGTGCGCCACGTCGATCTCGGCCAGTATCTCTCTGCCGGCACCGAGATCGTCACCCTGCAGTCGCTCGACCCGATCCTGTTCGACTTCACCCTGCCGCAGCAGGCCCTGGCCAAGCTCAAGGTCGGGCAGGCGGTGGCGGCGACGCTCGACGGCTATCCGGGCCGGAGTTTCGACGGCACCATCACCGCCATCAGCCCGCTGGTCGACAGCACCACCCGCAGCCTGACGGTGCGGGCCAGCTTCGCCAACCCGGACCACCTGCTGCTGCCCGGCATGTACGGCAAGGCCGCGGTCGCGGTCGGCGCGCCGCAGCGCTACGTCACCCTGCCGGCGACGGCGATCGTGTCCAACCCCTATGGCGACATCGCCTATGTCGTGGCCGGGCAGGGGGCCGCCCAGACGGTGAAGCAGATCTTCGTCACCACCGCCGGCAGCCGCGGCGACCAGGTCGCGGTGGCCAAGGGCGTGGCCGAGGGCGACACCGTCGTCACCTCGGGCCAGCTCAAGCTCCAGAACGGCTCGCCGATCACCGTCAACAACAGCGTGACGCCGCCGAACGACCCGGCCGCGTCCCCGGCGGACCCGAGCTGAAGGCGCCGCACCCGTGACCAAGCTCTGCACCGTCATCCCGGGCGCTGCGCAGCACGGAGTGATGCGCTGCAGACCCGGGATCTCCTCGACTCCGTGCCGAGATCCCGTGTCTGCGCCGCGGCACTTCGCGCCGCAGCGCGCACGGGATGACGATCGGCTTATCGGCTTGCTGGCATAAGGCGCCGCCATGAACTTCACCGACATCTTCATCCGCCGGCCGGTGCTGGCGCTGGTGGTCAGCCTGCTGATCGTGGTCCTCGGCTACCAGTCCTACGCCTCGCTGGCGGTGCGCCAGTATCCGAAGACCGAGAACGCGGTCGTGACCGTGGCCACGACCTATTCCGGCGCCGATCCGGACGTGATCGCCGGCTTCATCACCACGCCGCTGGAGAACGCCATCGCCCAGGCGAACGGCATCGACTACATGACCTCGACCTCGACCAGCGGCGTCTCGACCATCACCGTCAACCTGCGGCTGAACTACAACTCCGACGCCGCGGTCACCGAGATCAACACCAAGGTCAATTCGGTCCTCAACCAGCTGCCCTCGGGGGCGCAGCAGCCGACCATCACCCTGTCGGTCGGCCAGACCATCGACGCCATGTATATCGGCTTCTATAGCGACGTCCTGGCGGCGAACCAGATCACCGACTACCTGACCCGCGTGGTGCAGCCGAAGCTGCAGGCGGTGCAGGGCGTGCAGACGGCGGAGCTCCTGGGCCCCAAGGTGTTCGCGCTGCGCGTCTGGCTCGACCCCGACAAGCTGGCCGGCTACGGCCTGACCGCCACCGACGTCTACACCGCGCTCGGCAACAACAACTCGGTCTCCGGCATCGGCACCACCAAGGGCAACGCCACCCAGGTCACCCTGACCGCCTCGACCGACCTGCACGATGTCGAGGAGTTCCGCAACCTGGTGGTCAAGCAGTCGGACGGCGCCGTGATCCGGCTCAAGGATCTCGGCCAGGTCGTGCTCGGCTCGCAGGACTATGAGAGCCGGTCCACCGTCGACGGCCGCACCGGCATCATGATGGGCATCCAGGTGGCGCCGACCGCCAACCTGCTCGACGTCGTCGCCGGGGTGAAGGCGGCGATGCCGGGGATCGCGGCGCAGCTGCCGAGCGGGCTGCACACCACCGTGATCTACGATTCCAGCGCCTTCGTCACCAGCTCGATCGAGGAGGTGGTGACCAGCCTGGTCGAGGCGCTGGTGATCGTGGTGCTGGTGGTGTTCCTGTTCCTCGGATCGCCGCGCTCGGTCTTCATCCCGGTGGTGGCGATCCCGCTGTCGCTGGTCGGCACCTTCGCGATGATGCTGGCCTTCGGCTTCTCCATCAACCTCCTGACCCTGCTGGCGCTGGTGCTGGCGATCGGCCTGGTGGTCGACGACGCCATCATCGTGGTCGAGAACGTCAACCGGCACATCGAGGAGGGTGCGCCACCGCTCAAGGCGGCGCTCGACGCGGCGCGCGAGCTGGTCGGGCCGATCATCGCCATGACCGTGGTGCTGGTCGCGGTCTATGTGCCGATCGGCTTCCAGGGCGGGCTGACCGGCGCGCTGTTCACCGAATTCGCCTTCACCCTGGTCGGCGCCGTCGCCGTCTCGATGGTCGTGGCGCTGACGCTGACGCCGATGATGTGCTCGCGCATCCTGAAGCCGCATCTGGCCGACCGCAGCGGCTGGGAGGAGCGGCTGACGGATTTCATCGACCGCTGCTTCGAGCGCATCCGCCGGCCGTACCAGCGCCTGCTGCACGGCAGCCTGAACACCGTGCCGGTGACGGTGGTGTTCGCCGCCATCGTGCTCGGCAGCATCACCTTCCTCTACGCCGATGCGCAGACCGAGCTGGCGCCGAACGAGGACCAGGGCGCCGTCCTGGTCTCGACCACCAACCCGCCGCAGGCGACGCTGGCGCTGAAGGCCTCGAACTCCGACCAGGTGGCGGCGGCGATGCGGGCCTATCCGGAGACCGACCACACCCTCGGCATCGACAGCAGCGGCACCTCGATCGCGGTCCAGGTGCTGAAGCCCTGGGACCAGCGCGAGCGCACCGCCGGCACGGTGCAGACCCTGCTGCAGCAGGATATCGGCAAGATCGCCGCGGCCCAGAGCGTGGCCTTCCAGCCGGCGCCGCTGCCGGGCAGCAACGGCCTGCCGATCCAGTTCGCGATCGGCACCACCGGCAGCTTCGAGGAGCTGAACGACGTCGCCGCCGCCTTCCAGCAGGCGGCGCAGAAATCCGGCCTGTTCGTGTTCCTGACCCGCGACCTGCAGGTCGACAAGCCGCAGGCCGAGATCCGGATCGACCGCGACAAGGCGGCCGCGCTGGGCCTGACCATGAGCGATGTCGGCAACGCCATGGCCACCATCCTCGGCGGCGGCTACGTCAACTATTTCAGCATCGACGGCCGGTCCTACCAGGTGATCCCGCAGGTGCAGCAGCGCTCGCGCCTCAGCACCGACCAGGTGCTGAACTACCCGGTCACCGCGGTGGACGGCACCCAGATCCCGCTGTCGTCGATCGCCACGATCGAGACCGAGGCGGCGCCGCGCTCGATCTCGCATTTCCAGCAGCTCAACTCGGCCACCATCCAGGGCGTCCCGGCGCCGGGCATCTCGACCGGCCAGGCGCTGGCGCAGCTGAAGGCGCTGGCCGACCAGACGCTGCCGCCGGGCTACACGGTCGATTACGGCGGCCAGTCGCGCCAGACGGTGCAGGAATCGAGCGGCCTGGTGCAGATGTTCGCGCTGGCGCTGATCATCATCTTCCTGGCGCTGGCGGCCCAGTTCAACAGCTTCCGCGACCCGCTGATCATCCTGGTCTCGGTGCCGATGTCGATCGCCGGCGCGCTGGCCTTCATCAGCGTCGGCGTCGGCGGCGCGACCATGAACATCTACACCCAGGTCGGGCTGGTGACGCTGATGGGGCTGATCAGCAAGCACGGCATCCTGATCGTCGAGGTCGCCAACAGCCTGCAGCAGGCGGGCAAGAGCAAGCGCGAGGCGATCGAGGGCGCCGCCTCGATCCGCCTCAGGCCCATCCTGATGACCACGGGGGCGATGGTGCTGGGCGTGCTGCCGCTGATCCTGGCCACGGGCGCCGGCGCGGTGTCGCGCTTCAACATGGGGCTCGTCATCGCCAGCGGCCTGACCATCGGCACGATCTTCACCCTGTTCGTGGTGCCCGCCGTCTACATGCTGCTCGCCGCGGACCACCACGCCGAGCGGGTGGGGGAGGCGGAGCCGAAGGCGACGGAGGCGTGATCCCGCGGGTGATGACCGGCTACCCCGAAAGGGGTAGTTGAGTGCCCCTCATAGAATGTTATGGTTCTGATGCTTCGGCCGAGGAAATGAATGTGTTCGGACCGTCATCCGGCACACGGTCTTGCGGATAAAATATTCCTGCCCGTGTTGACGGATCGGGAAGGAACGCTTGGAGCTGGAAAAGGCCGCCGGTGTTGGCGGCCTTTTCCATGTCAGCCAGCCTTTTCCAGTCAGGCCGCGCGGGCTTCGATCGGACGCGCCCCGCGAGACGAATGGGCGCTTTTGGCCGCGTGCAGCTTGAAGGCGACCTCCGTCCGGTTCCGGGCCTGCAGCTTTCTCATGATGGCCCGGATGTGGACCTTCACGGTGCTCTCGCAGAGATCCAGCTCATAGGCGATGATCTTGTTCGGCTTTCCGAGGGCGACGGCATCGGCGACGGCGGACTGCCGTTCCGAAAGGCCGAACATGCTGTGGACGGATGACGGGCGGTCCGGCCGCTCATGGCCGGCGTTCCGAAGAGCGCTGGCAGGGATGAAACTGCCTCCGGCCATCGCGAGGCAAAGCGCCCCGATCACGACATTCAGGCTGACGCTGGTCGGGATGTAGCCGCGGGCGCCCTGCGCCAGGATCTCGGCAATATGATAGGAGTCCTCACTTTCGCCCATCACGACGACGGGGGTGCCGGGATGGTTGTCGACCAGGCCCCGAAGCTCGTGTTCGAGCGACGGGCAGTCTTGGCCGGCCGCGCCGCCTTCCAGGAGGATCAGCGACGTGTCGCTCCGGTTCGCGCTCAACTCCCACTCACCGACATTGGCGAAGGCCTGGGCTCGAAATCGGCCGTCGGTCGACGCAAGCGCCTGCGTCAGGGTCTCCCTGCCCAGGGCGCGTCTGTCGATGACCGCAACCCTGACCAGGCTGGGGGCAGGGCTGGCAGTAGCCGGGTCGCCGTCGGGATGGTCGTGATCGAGGTTCGATAATACCGCATTTTGGTTGCTGATGTCAGACATATTGGCATCGGAAAGCATGATGTTCTGCTCGATTGTTTGATCTGTGGCTAGTCTTTGGTCTTTCTTTCCGCTTTTTTATTTCGTATCAAAAGGATGTTTATTTTCTCTATATCGGCTGTTTTGGTGGTGGTGCCGATAAAGGCACGTCCAAGCCGGCCAGCCTCGGTTCGGTTAATTTGTATGATATTTTACCTAAAAGCCACAAATCTCTGCGTGGGCCTTCCGTGCCGGCATACCTAAAAGGTTGTATGGCATAGCCAAGCACTCGCCGGAAGGCTGCAGGCCACGGCCGAATGCGACACCCTTCTGGATGAGGCGCTCCTTCTTGAATTCGTGAATTCGGTGACAGAGCATAAAAGCGGTGGGCATCCTGGCGCCGCCGTCGCGAAGCCACTGCTCTCCATGGCCGACCAGCAGAAGCTCCGCCCGTCGGGTGGTCTCGGGCCTCTCCCTGGTCAAGCCCCCTTCCGGCTGAGGAACAATCCCATCTCCGTCCGGACCTCCAGCACGCCGCCCGCCTGCCGGAACGCGCGGTCGATGGCCTCGCGAAAGGCCTCCTGCTGAGGCTCGCTGGCGGTCTCGCCCGGCGGAAAGGACGTCAGCGCCAGGAACACATCCTCGGGATCGGTGATCCGGAGGCTGGCCGGATGCCGGGACCAGACCACGTTGCCGAACTGCGACTGCATCAGCCGCTCGGCCGAGTCGAAGCCGAAGATCGCCGCCATCGGCTCGGACGGGGCGCCGCCGAACACGGTCGTCAGCTCGTACAGCTCGCGCATGTTGCCGGCACCATTGGTGGTGACCGCCAGGACCCCGCCGGGCCTGAGCACGCGCGCCATCTCGGCGACGCCGGCGGCCGGATCGGCCACGTGATACAGCATGTGCATCGCGACGACGGCGTCGAAGCTGCCGTCATCGAACGGCAGGGCTGCGGCGTCCGCCTGCCGGCCCGCGACCGAACCGAACGGCAACGGCCGGCACCGGCCCGTCGCCTCCTCGACCATGCCCGGCGACTGGTCGGCCAGGGTCAGCGCGAGCCGGTCCGGCAGCCTGTCGGCTACCGAGGCCCAGAACCAGCCCGGGCCGCAGCCGATGTCGAGCACGTGATCGCCGGCCCTGAAGGGCAGTTGCTGCGCCACCCAGGCGAACCAGGGCGTCTCGGCCACCATGTATTCCCGGTGCAGGCGCGCCCGCGCCGCGAGCTTCCGGCTGTCGCCGTACTGCCTGGCCATGCCCGCGGATGGGGCACCGCCCTGGTCGTTGCCACTCATGACGCCTCGCTCGACCGTTCCGGCGAGCCTATGCGCCGGCCGGGGCGGGCGGCA
>NZ_JASATH010000223.1:0-12740 GCF_038440215.1 Inquilinus sp. OTU3971
GCGCACCTTCGATGGAGGCGCATGTCCGACGACGGGCAACCTGCCTCCGGACGCGGCGACCGCAGCCGGGTCGGTGCTGCATCTGGATCATGCAGCGCCGAAGCTTTGGTGCGGAAGCACCAGAACCCAGACAGTATTATCGAGCGGTACATCGGTGCTTCGCTTGGGCAGTAACAATCCGTGCCGAGACGAGCAGTCTCCAGATCGGATTCTCGCCGATTATTCAAGGACTCATGTGAATATCACTGCGGAGTGATTGCGAACTGTCGACGCGATCGGATTGCGAGTCCCGTCCCAGCCGCGGGCTGATTGCAGGTCAGGCCATGAGTTTTTGGCAGATCACCAAAAATTTGCGCAGACCGCAACGTTCGATTCGCGATCTGCGCAGAACCGACCGCTATCGGCTGTCATGATCGAGATGTGATGAATAATCACCTCATCAAGGGCGGATTTCCTTGATGAGAGAGTGTATGTGTCAAAGAGGAGAGTGAGAGTTGAAGACGCTTCGCATGGCACTTCTAGCCTCATCGATCCTGATCATCGGCGGTGGCTCCGCTTTTGCCTTCGATCTGAGCAATGCCGGTGCCACCGGTAGTGGCGACGGCGCGGCTTCCACAGTGTCGAATGCACTTGGCCTCGCCGAGGGTATGGGCGTCGGCACCGGGGTGGGCATCGGCACCGCAGGCACCAACACCGCGACCGGCTTGGGCGGGGCCTTTGCATCCGGCTCCTCCGAGGTGAACAGCGTCCTCGGCGGTACCGCCCGGAGCGTCAGCCACGGCATCGCGGACGGGACCGGCTTCGGCACCAATGAGAACAACCTGAGCGGCCCGACCCAGTCGACCGAGGCCGGGGGCATGGGCAGCGCGTTCGGCAACGGCACCGCGGCGTCGACGGGGGCCGCATCCGCCCTGGGCGAGGGGGCCGGCCTTGGGCTGGGCTCGGGCAGCGCCGACGCGAGCGGCACCTCGGCGTCCGCCAGCGCCATCGGCGACAGCCGGGCCCAGGCGACGTCCGAGGGTGGTTCGTCGGCGGCCACCGGCCACGGCGAGTCGACGGGCGAGGGCACGGCGTCGCGGGACTGACCCCGCGGCCATTTGTTCGCAAGGGCCGGCGCGTGCCATGGGCCGCGCCGGCCCGCCTGTCGCCCCGCTGAACGGTCCCGGGATGCCCGGGCCTGGATCCCGGCGGGGCCTCGCCTTCCACATCCGGAGACCAGGGTCATGAACAGAACCAGATCCGTCTTCCTGACGTCGGCCATCGCCCTCTGCCTCGCCGGCGGTCCGGCGATGGCCTTCGATTTCTCACACACGATCAGCCGTGGCGGCAGCCTGGGCACCGCCGGAACGGTGAGCAGCGGCGGCGCCTCCGGCACCGCCGAGGGCTTCGGCACCGGCATCGGCGCGAGCACCGCCTCGACCGACAACGCGGCCGGGTTCAGCGGCGCCGCATCGAACGGCCTGGCGGCGGCCAGCGGAGCGCCGAGCGGCTTCGCGGCCGCGCTGGGCGCCAATTCCAGCTTCGGCGTCAGCGGCGGGCTGAACGTCAACGACACGTCCGGCCCGGTGAATGTGACCGGCGCCGGGGGCATGAGCATCTCGACCAGCATGGGTGGCGCCGCGGTCGTCGGCGATGCCGACGCGGCGGGATCGAATTCCGGCATCACGGTCGGCGGCGGCACCGCCGGGCCGGACGGCACGTCCGCCCTGTCGTCCGGGATCTCGTCGTCCCGCGCCACCTCGGCCTCGAGAGACGGGATCGGGTCGGCGTTCGGCGGCGGGTTCTCCAGGAGCGCCGGCAGCGCGTTCCGCAACTGATGCAAATGAGCCCGGAAGCGCGCGTCGCGGCGGGACCGCGCCTCGCGCCCGCCGCTGCCCCTTGATGCTGGAGCCGTGCGGACGATATTGCTCACCGCCGTCTCCGAAAGAGGAGAGATGACGATGGTGATCCGGGCCGGTGTCGAACCGCCTCTCGGGCTGGTGGCCGGCGCCGCTCTCGCCGCCGGAGCCAGGGAAGGGCGCTCCGATCGCGAATTGCCATTCGCGATGGAGCGTCCGCCGAGACGGGGAACCGACATCGGCAACGGATCCGGACGGCCGGTGAGGCGGTGCCTGGGACGCGAGGCCAGGCCCGGGGCAATCAGAAACGGCGTCATCGCATCCGCAGTGGCTGCCCTTGCTCTGTCGGCCTGCGGCCAGGGCCCCCCGAGGCAGGAGGCCATCGCGGTCGAAACCCCGGGCTCGACCCTGATCGTCCCCGAAGGGACCTCGATCATCACGCCGGGTCCCCCGGCCAACCCAGGGACCCAGGTTGTGCTTGTCACCCCGGGGAATCCGCTCCCCGCCGCCGGGCCGCTGGTCTCCACCGCGCCAACCCAGCTTCCCGCAGCGACGACCCCGGTTTCCACCGCGGCGATCCCGCTGTCCGCCACGGAGATCGTCTCCCTGCTGTCGAACCGGACGGTCTATGCCCGCTACGCCATCGATACAGGGACGCTGCGCGCGGGCGACCCATGGGTCGAGTATTATCGTCCGGATGGCCAGTACTACTACAGGGACCAGCGACGCTCGTTTGTCGGGCGATGGTCCGTAGCGAACGGAAAGCTTTGCTACTCCGAGAATGCGTCCACGGTCTGCGGTGCCGTCTACAGGGCGGGCGATGCGATATACTTCACCCAGGATAACCCCGGCACCGGCCAGGGAAAGGTCATCGGCAACAGCACCCGGATCGTTTCGGGCGACGTGGAGCGGCTCGCCGGAGGCTTCTAGGCGGTGGGCCGTGGCCCTGCCGACGGGCGGCCTTCCGGGCAGGCGGCGGAGTCAAGTATTCGTGGATATCCGCATGGAATTGGTTCGGCCAACGCCTGATCGAACCGAGGCGAGATGAATATTGTGCTAATATTCCTAGGAAAACGAACATCGTTCTGTCGGCTTGATCGGTCCTTCCCTTTATGGTGATCTGATATAGTCTATGTCGACCGACCCGCGATGGCGTGGTTGGCGACCCGAAGCCGTGAGAGCATTCGGTCGAAGTCCGGGTCCAGGATGGTGGCGTTCGAATCCCGTCAACCATCCGCATCCGCCCGGCTCAGCCGGCGATGTGGCCATAGGGTCAGGAAGCCGATGCTCGAGAAGCGGTCACTGCCGGTTTCCGCCGACCAGGCGGAGGACATCTGGACGACTGATGCGGTGCCGGAACCGGAGCGGGAGGATTATTGGCAGGCGGCGCTCCGCCATCTCTATCCCGATCTGACGGCCGTGGAGCCGCTCGATGGGGAGGCGGTGTATGGCCGCCTCGTCGTCCGCAGCTTCGCCGACGGGCGGGCGAGCGAATGCCAGCAGAGCGCGGCCCGCCTGGTCGGGGCCGGGCGCGATCCCGCCGGGGATGGATGGGACGGCTACAACCTCGTCCTGCAGATCTATGGGGTCGGGCGTCTCAGCCATGCCGGCCGGACGTTTCACCGGCGGTTCGGAGAGATGACGCTGGCGGACGCCACGCTGCCCTTCGAGGAGGTCGGCCTGGACAACCCGCATGTGCAGGTGTGGAGCCTGCCGCGCCATCGTCTCGAACCCCTGCTGATCGCGCCGGACCTCTCGATCGGGCTGGGGATCGATAGCCGGCAGGGCGCCGGCGCCCTGCTGCTGAGCCTGCTGCAGACGACCTGGCGCGAATGCGGCCGCCTGGCGCGGCCGATGCAGCACCGGATCCAGGACTCGATCTGCCGCCTGGTCGCGCTGGCCTTCAGCCCGGCCTCGACTGCGCGGACATCCGGCCACAACGGCCCCGCATCCCTGCCGGAGGCCTGCGCCTTCATCGAGAGCCGGCTGCAAGACCCGCGGCTTAGCGTGGACGAGGTGGCCGAATGGCTGCACCTCTCGCGCCGCAAGCTGGAGATGCTGTTCGCGGAGACCGGCATCGGTGTGGCCGGCTGGATCGGCCGGCGCCGGGTCGAGGAGTGCCGGAAGATGCTGGCGGACCCGGCGTGGCGGCACCTCTCGATCACCGAGGTGGCCTTCACCTGGGGGTTCCGCGACCTGTCCACCTTCAACCGGCGCTTCCGGGCGCAGTTCGGCATGGCGCCACGCGAGGTGCGGCGCGAGCAGCCCGCGGCCGGCCAGGACTTGGCGCGGGTGCCGCCGGTCTTGACCATCGGCCCCTTCCGCTCGCGGACGCCGCCGGTCGGGGCTGATGGCGGCAATCGATTTCGGTCTCCTGGTGCCGGACGCGTTCCTTTCGGCCATGATCGCGCGCTTCGTCGGCGTTGAATGCCCGCTGGCCCGGCGGTCGTGACCATGCGCGACGGCCACGACCGCTGCCTGGGCCGTCACCTGACTGATATCGGGATTCAGCCGCTGCGTCGGCCGCGATACTGGAGCGCGACGACCAGCGCCTTGGCAGGACGCAGCAAAACGGCGCTGATGGCGATGACGAGCACGGCTCCAATGGCCACCGGCGCCCATGCCGGCAGATCGAACGAGAAGCCGAGCCAGAGGGTAACCGGCACCACGGTGAAGCCGAGAATGAAGATCAGGAACACGGCAGGGCCATCTCCTGAATCGACCTTGGACAATTCGAGGCCGCAGACATCGCAGCGCTCGGAGACGGTCAGGAATCCCCGAAACAGGGCGCCACGGCCGCAGCGCGGGCATTTGCAGCCGAGCGCAGCTGCCAATGGCGACACGGGGGGAAATCGGGTCTGCATGTCGGTCGCCTCTGAAGTCCTTGAGCAGTTGAGCGGGAGCGCCTGGCCGGAACCTTCCTGCCGCGGATATAAGACCGGCAGGTGCCTCCGGCGCAGCGCATCATCTCTCCGGCGCGACGCCTCGACATCATAGAATCCCTCGGCCAGGACCATGGTGCCCAGCGGTCTCACGGCGTCGGTCCCCGGTGCCGCCGCCCTCCATCAGTGTGAGCAACCCTTTGAGCAGGGCCGTCGGATCCGGTGGGCAGCCGCGGATCTGGAGATCGACCGGCAGCACGGCCGCGACGCTGCCGACTGTGGCATATGAGTCCGCGAAGAGGCCGTGGCCTGCCGCGCAGTCGCCGACCGCGACCACCCATTTCGGCGCCGGCGTGGCCGCATGCGTGCGCTCGAGCGCCTCGCGCATGTTGTGGGTCACGGGGCCTGTCACCAGCAGCACGTCGGCATGCCGCGGCGAAGCCACGAAGCGGAGACCAAACCGCTCGAGATCATAGATGGCGTTGCTCAGGGCATTGATTTCCAGCTCGCAGCCGTTGCAGGAGCCTGCATCGACCTCGCGGATTGACAGGCTGCGCCCCAACCGCCGGCGGGCCGCCACGTCGAGGCGCGCGGCCAGAGCCGCGAGCTCCGGATCATCCAAGGATGGCGGGGGATCGGTGAGTGGCGGCCGAATGAGGCCTAGAAAGAGGTGCCGGCGCATGGCGTCCTCAAAGGTCGTGCCCCGCATAGGAGCAGTTGAAGGATTTATTGCAGAGCGGGAAGTCGGCGACGATGTTGCCTTCGATCGCGGCCTCCAGCAGCGGCCATTGGAACCAGGACGGATCGCGCAGATGGCCGCGCAGGACTGCCCCGGTGCGATCGACACGGACCCATGCGAACACATCGCCGCGGAAGCCCTCGACCAATGCGATGCCCTCGCCGGCCCGGCGTGGGATCTCGGATCGGACCGGGCCCGCAGGCAACCGCTCGAGGATCTGGGTGATTAGGGACAGGGTCTGCTCGACCTCGCGGATGCGGATCCTGACGCGGGCGTCGACGTCCCCCTCTTCCAGCACAGGGACGTCGAAGGTGAGCATGCGGTAAGGCGCACCACCAAAAGCCTTCCGCGCGTCGAAGCATCGGCCAGACGCTCGCCCGATGAAGCCGCCGACTCCGAATTGGCGCGCCAGGGCGGGGGTGACGACGCCGGTTGCGACCGTGCGATCCTGCAACGAGGCGGTGTTGTCGTAGAGCTCGACCAGGGGCGGGAAGCGCAGGCGGATCTCATCGACGAGCGCGGCCAGCGCCTCGAGTCCGTGATTGTCGGGATCAAGACCGACGCCGCCCGGCACGACCTGATCCATCATCAGGCGGTGTCCGAAGGCCTTGCCGGCAGCGCGCAGCACGCGTTCGCGCAACACGCCGCAATGCGCATGCATCAAGGCAAACGCAGCGTCGTTGCAGATGGCGCCGATGTCGCCGAGGTGGTTGGCGAGACGCTCCAGCTCGAGCATCAGGGCGCGCAGCCAGGCGGCGCGGAACGGAATCCTCACGTCGAGAGCCGCTTCGACCGCCCGGGCGAAGGCACTGGCATAGGCGACGGTGCTGTCGCCGGAGGCCCGCCCTGCCAGCCGGGCGGCGTGGTCGAGATCGGCACCGGCCATCAGCCCTTCGAGGCCACGATGGACATAACCGAGACGAGCTTCGAGCCGGACCACGGTCTCGCCATTCGCCGTGAACCGGAAATGTCCGGGTTCGATGATCCCGGCATGCACCGGGCCGACCGGGATCTGATGCAGGCTCTCGCCCTCGACCGGCAGGAAGGGGTAGGGCTCGACGTCGAGGGCCGGTCGCCGGCCGCCGAGCGGCTGGTGCAGACCCCAGCGGCCATGGTCGAGCCATGGCCGGGCGTCCGGCATGCCGGTCGGCTTCAGGCCGAACAGGTCCCAGATCGCCCGCTCCAGCCGGATCGCCGGCGGGTGACGCCGGCCGACCGATGGGAAGCGGCCGTCCGGGCAGTTCAGGCTGATGACGGCAAGGTCGGAAGCCGGCTCGTCGAGCACCGCCATATGGACGACGCCTTGTTCGCCCCAGAGCCCGAGCAGCGTCCACGACCCGTTCGCCAATGACTCTGCGACGGTCTCCCACAGCTCCGTATCGACGACGGCTCGCATCCACGACGGATCTGTCTCGCTTCTGTCCCCCGCAAGAATGATGTCGGCCAGCGCAGGCATGCTACTTGTCTCCCTCAGCCCAGGAGGCCCGCGACGTGCTGGAACCAGGCGGTCAGCGGCGGCGGCAGATAGACGCCGGCCGCCAGGACCAGCGCGAGATGGCCGAGCATCGGCACGGTCGAGGCCTGGATGGGCGCCGAGGACCCGGTGGGCTCGCCGAAGGCCAGGCCCTGGACGCGCAGCAGCAGCGCCCCGAAGGCGACGAGAAGGCCGACGACGAGAGGCACCGCCAGCAGCGGCTCGCGGGCGAAGGTCGAGGTGACGACCAGGAACTCGCTCATGAAGACGCCGAGGGGCGGCAGCCCGGCGATGGCGACGACGCCGGTGACCAGCCCCCAGCCGAGCACCGGATGGCTTTCGGTCAGGCCGCGGATCTCGGCGATCTTCTGTGTGCCCTTGACCTGGGCGATGTGGCCGACGGCGAAGAAGATCGCCGACTTGGTCAGGCTGTGCATGGTCATGTGCAACAGGCCGGCGAAGTTCGCCAGCGGCCCGCCCATGCCGAAAGCGAAGGTGATGATGCCCATATGCTCGATCGAGCTGTAGGCGAACAGCCGCTTGATGTCGCGCCGCCGGTACAGCATGAGGCCGGCGAAGAGCAGCGAGGTCAGGCCCATCACCGCCATCAGCGGCCCGGGCGCGATCGCTGTCGGATGGGCCGCGAGCAGCATCTTGAAGCGCAGCACGGCATAGAGCGCGACGTTCAGCAGCAGCCCCGAGAGCACGGCGGAGATCGGCGTCGGGCCCTCGGCATGGGCATCGGGCAGCCAGGCGTGCAGTGGCGCGAGGCCGACCTTCGTGCCGTAGCCGAGCAGCAGGAAGATGAAAGCGAGGTTCAGGAGCGCCGGGTCGAAGGCGGCGACGCGGTCGATCAGCACCGTCCAGACCATGCCGTCGAGGCCTTCTCCGACCACCGGCTGAGCCGCCATGTACACGAGGATCGTGCCGAACAGCGCCATGGCGATGCCGACGCTGCCGAGGATGAAGTACTTCCAGGCGGCCTCGATCGCCTCGGGCGTGCGGTAGATGCCGACCATCAGGACCGTGGTCAGGGTCGCCAGCTCGACCGCCACCCACATCAGGCCGATGTTGTTGGCGACCAGCGCCAGGTTCATGCCGAACATCATCGCCTGGTACATGGCGTGATAGAATCGCAGATGGCCCGGCGTCAGCCGCCCTGTTTCCAGCTCGTGCGCGATGTAGCTGGCGCTGAACAGGCTCGTGGTGAAGCCGACGAAGGTGTTCAGCACAATGAAGACGATGTTGAGATCGTCGATCAGGAAATAGGCGTTGGGCTGCGGCTTGCCGAGGAACAGCAGCAGGGCTGACAGGAGGGTCAGCAAGCTGGCCAGGACGTTCAGCCGCGCGGACAGCCGGTAGCCCGGCAGGATGGCCAGGAGCGCCGCCGCCCCGGCCGGGATCAGCAGGACCAGAAGCACAGGGTTGGCCGGGAGTGTCGTCATCGGCGCTCGCCCCGAAAGCGGTCGAGCGCGTGCACGTCCACCGTATCGAAGCGCTCGCGGATGCGGAACAGGAAGACGCCGATGACGATGAAGGCGACCAGGATCGAGAAGGCGACGCTGATCTCGACCACCAGCGGCATGCCCTTGGCGCCGGCGGCGGCGAGGACCAGGCCGTCCTCGAGCGACATGAAGCCGATCACCTGGCTGACGGCGTTGCGCCGGGTCACCATCATCAGGAGGCCGAGCAGCAGGACCGAGAGCGCGAAGGCCAGGTCCTGGCGGGCCAGTGGATCCGCGTTGGCAGTGACCCTGAGCATCACCACCATCGAGAGGGCGACGAGCGCGATCCCGGCCAGCATGGTCGGACCGATGCCGACCACCGTCTCGATCTCGCGATGGATGCCGAGCCGGGCGACGATGCGATGCAACGCCACCGGGATCACGATCGCCTTGAACACCAGAGCGATGAGTGCGGTGACGTAAAGGTGGGGGGCGTCCTGAATGAAAGCCTGCCAGGCGACCGAGAGCGCGAGCACCAGGGCGTGGATCGCGAAAACGTTCAGCAGGGCGTAGAGCCGGTCCTGGTAGAGCAGCATGAAGCTGACCAGCACCAGACCGCCGGCGAGGAGATGCGCGACGTCGAAGGTCAGGCCATTCATCTAGAGGCTCCGCGAGACGAAGAGGAGCAAGGTGCCGAGCAGCCCCAGCATCAGTGCCGCGCCGAGGAAGTTCGGAACCCGGAAGACCCGCATCTTGGCGACCGCCGTTTCGAACACGGCGAGGGCGAAGCCGGCCACGGCCAGCTTGCCGGCATAGGCGGCGAGGCCCGCAGCATAGGCGCCGGCGCCGGCGCCGAGCGGCGCCATCCCCCAGGGCGCGAAGACGCAGGCGATGAGCGAGATGTAGAGCACCAGCTTCAGCGACGCGGCGAGCTCGATGACCGCGAGATGACGGCCGGAATATTCCAGCACCATGGCCTCGTGCACCATGGTCAGCTCGAGATGGGTGGCCGGATTGTCGACCGGAATGCGCGCGTTCTCGGCGATCGCAACCATGATCAGGGCGATCAGCGCGAGGCCGAGCGACACCCTCAGCCCCACCTCCGGCGACAACATCATGCCCGCCACGGTCGAGAGCTGGGTCGAGCCGGCGACCAGGGCCAGGATGAAGACGATCATGATCAGGGCCGGCTCGGCCAGGGTGGCGATCATCGCCTCGCGGCTCGACCCGATGCCGCCGAAGCTGGTGCCGATGTCCATCCCCGCCAGGGCGAGAAAGAAGCGGGCGCTGCCGAGCAGCGCGATGATCGCGATCAGGTCGGCCGACCAGTTGAAGACCAAGCCGCGGGCGAAAGTCGGCACCAGGGCCGCGGCCACCCAGGTGGCGGCAAAGATCAGATAAGGCGCCACCCGGAACAGCCAGGAGGCGTGCTCGGCCAGCACCACCTCCTTGCGCAGGAGCCGGATTAGGTCCCGGTAGGGCTGCAGCAACGGCGGCCCGCGGCGGCGCAGCAGCCGCGCCTTCACCTTGCGCACGAAACCGGTCAGGAGCGGCGCCGCCAGCAGCACCAGCAGCATCTGCAGCCCCTGCACAGCGAGGTCGAGGATCAGGACCATATCGACAGCACCAGCAGCAGCACCACGAGCGCGAGGAAGACGAGGCTGAGATAGCGGCGGATGGTCAGGAACTGCAGACGGTTCATCCGATCCGCCACGACACCGACGGCCCTGGCGACTGGCGCATAGAGCAGGTCCCAGATCACGTCGTGCAGCTCCACCCGCAGCCGGGCTGGCCGCAGGTCGCCGGGCGGCGGCATCTCGACATGGTCGCGCGCCCGGAAGACGACGGTGCCGAAGACCCGGCGGATCGGCTGGGCGAAGCTGCCGGCGCTGTACTGGGTCGCCGGGCTCGGGTCGGGGAAGCCGCAATCCCAGGCCGGCCCTCGGCGCAGGGCGCGCGACGCCAGGCGGTGGATGGCAAAGGCGGCGAGCGAGGCCGAGACGGCAATGAAGAGAAAGACGAGGAGTCCGTTGTAGGAGCTGCGGCTTTCTCCGATCGGAACGATCGACAGCCAGGCGACCGCGGTCTGCCGAGGCATCTCGGCTCCGACCAGGCCGCGCACCGCCGGCGCCAGCCCGTCGATCGCGAGGCCCGGCAGAATGCCGACGACGAGGCAGAGGCCGGCAAGCCCGGCCATCACGGCGAGCGACCAGCGGTCGACCTCCCGCGCCTGCTCTGCGGCCGCGGAGCGAGGCCGGCCGAGGAAGGCGATGCCGAAGAGCCGGACGAAGCAGGCGGCGGCGAGCGCCGCGGCCAGCGCCAGCAGGCTGCCGACGGCGGGGACCATCAGCTTCAGCCCCCACTGCGGCAGGTCCGGGCTGAGCAGGATGGCCTGCAGTGTCAGCCATTCGGAGACGAAGCCGTTGAACGGCGGCAGTGCCGAGATGGCGGCGCAGCCGACCAGCATGGCCAGCGCCGTCGTCGGCATCCGATGGATCAGGCCGCCCAGCCGCTCGAGGTCGCGCGTGCCGGTCGCGGTCAGCACCGCGCCGGCGCCGAAGAACAGCAGCGACTTGAACAGCGCGTGGTTGATGCCATGGAGCAGGGCGGCGGTGAGCGCCAGGGCGGCTGCCGCCTCCATGCCATTGGCCCTGAATGCGAGGGCCAAGCCGAGGCCGACGAAGACGAAGCCGATATTCTCGATCGTGCTGTAGGCCAGGATCCGCTTCAGGTCGGTCTGCATCAGCGCCGACAGGACGCCCAGGACGGCGGTCAAGCCGCCCACGGCGAGCACGACTTCGCCCCACCACCAGTCGGGGGGGCCGAGCAGGTCGAAGACGATGCGGATGAAGCCATAGACCGCGACCTTGGTCATGACGCCGCTCATCAGCGCCGAGACGTGGCTCGGCGCTGCCGGATGCGCCAGCGGCAGCCAGACATGCAGCGGCGCCAGCCCCGCCTTCGACCCGGTGCCGATCAGGACCAGGACGAGAGCCAACGCTGACAGCGGCGCCGGGTGGGTCGCGGCGCGGATCGCGTCGAAGCCATAGGCGCCCCCAGTCCCTGCCAGGACGCCAAAGCCGAGGAGCAGTGCCAGAGTGCCGAAGCTCGCCATCACCAGATAGACGAAGCCGGCCCGAACGTTTTCCGGGTCGCGATGATGCGCCATCACCAGCGCCCATGACGTCAGCGACATGAACTCCCAGCTCAGGAGGAAGGTGAAGGCGTCGTCGGCGAGGACCACCAGGGTCATGCCGGCCAGGAAGGCTGGGAAGAAGGGCAGCACGCGGTGCGGGGCCTCCTCGTGGCGGCCGTAACCGAAGCCGTACAGGCTGGACGCCGCGGCGCCGAAGCCGACGATCGCCAGGAACAGCGCGGACAGGGTATCGAGCCTGAAACGCGCTCCGATCCAGGGCAGGCCGAGCGGCAGCGTCAGAGTGTCGGACACCGCGGCGGCGGATAGCAGGTGCGCGGCGCCGAGAACTCCCAGGACGGTGGATGTCGCGAGGCAGCCGGCGTAGAGGACAGGTGTGGCGAAACGGCTGCGTGCCGCGGCGACGGCACAGGCGGCGAAGCCGAGCAGGATCCCCACGCACGACAGGGCTGCGCCGAGGGCCATCTAGCGTTCTCCGCTTCCCCGCAACCGCACCCCACGGCCGCCGGTGGGGCTCACTGCGCCCTCGCCGATCAGCTCGATCCCGGCGGTCGCGAGGGCGCCCACGAGCTTCACCAGCGAGTCGACGTTGCCGCGGATCTGTCCTCCGCTTCCCTCCATGCGCTGGATGGTCGGCAGCGACAGCCCTGACAAGTCTGCCAGTGTGCGCTGGTCCATGCCGAGCAGCGCCCGGGCCGCTCGGAGCTGGGCTGAGGTGATCATGTATCAGACATCAACTATTGTCGGCGAACATGCATATATCATGGTTAAGCCTGTGATACTGGGATTTCAAGCTGGACTCTCAATGCGCAGAGCGTGAGCATGTCCTGCACAGGACGACCATCTCAGGCTGACGAGCCATGGCAGCGAACGGGAGGAGCACAGTGCCGGCGCGCGAATTGTACGGGCGGTATCGGCAACTGGTTGAACAGCTGGCAAATCAGCCGCCGCCATCTCTCGTGGCCTGGCAGGCAGAGCTCCAGCACATCGTCAGCAAGTTTCAGGCTGAAACGGAGGTCTTGACGCCGAGCCGCACCGAGTTGCTGTGCTGGGAGCTGATCGAGCAATTCGAGGAGGAGGCCTTGCGGGCCGTCAAGCTGCATCGCCGCGATGTTCTTTGGGCGGCGGTAAAGGCGCTTGAGAATGTGGCAAGAGGCTGTCGGACGCCTTGAGACTACCCGGAGTTGATCGCCGATGCCCTTGGTGTC
>NZ_JASATH010000224.1:0-12715 GCF_038440215.1 Inquilinus sp. OTU3971
ATCAACAGAACCTGGCCGGTCACACTGTCATGGACGGGCTCCGTCACCTGCGCCGTCACCAGGCCCGGCAGATCGGAATTGAGTCCGGTGAGGAGGCTCGCCGCGATCACCGTCCCCGCCATCACCTGATAGGGCGAGACCGGCCGCAGGAGCGCATGCGGATTGTAGATCTCCTCGTCGGCCGGCCTGTTCAAGAAATCCAGCTTCCGGTCTTGCCCGCGCGGATCGCGCCCGGGCTCGGGGCCGAGCCGCTCCGCTCCGGTCGATGATGCCTCCGTCCTGCCCCCCGCCGGCCGGCTCTCCTCGTCCCGGGCCTCCTTCGAGATCCGGAAGAACACGCCGGACTCGCGGGCCTGCCGTGCCTGCTGGGCCAGGCGGAGCCGCTCGGCGCGGGAGGCGTCCGCCTCCGGATCCGGCCGCAGGCTCGACGGCGCGACCCCGAGCGACCTCTCCCGCTCGACCACGGGCGGACCGAGATCGCCGGGCAAGGGCGGACCAAGGCGAGGCACGGGCTTCGGGATCTCGTCATAGCTCCCGGGCAGCGCCATGAGGCCGTCCGGGGTCGGCTTACGCCCTGTTTCGGCCGGCACTCCGGACCCGGGCCGCCGCGGCATGCTCTCGAGCGCGAGCCAGGCGGCGCCGAACACGGCCGCGCAGAGGAGCGCCGCGAGCGCGATCACCAGGCGCCTGCGGAACCGGATCGCGCGCCGCGGCCGGCCGCGCAGCATGAGGCTCTCGGGCGGCAGCTTGCGCCCCTCCTCGCGTGGCGTCTCGCTCATCGCCCGTCGGTCCGGCTGATCCGGACCACCTGCTGCGGGGCCTCGCCGAGCCGGAGCTCGGCCGCAGCGAAGAGGCGGTCGACGATGTAGTAGATGCCGCGCACCCGGTAGTTGACGAGCGCGTTACCGCCCTCGGGGCCGACGACGAAGAGCGGCGGCATCTCGCCCTGGTCGATCCGGCGCGGGAACTGGATGTAGACCTTGGAGCCGTCGTCGAAGGCCTGGACCGGCCGCCAGGGCGGGTGGTCGCCGGTGATGGCGTAGCGGAAGCGGAGAGTCTCGAGCGAGAGCCCGGCATCCACCGGCGCCGCGGCCTCGGCGCGGCGGTTGCGCGCCTCGAGCGCGAGGAGCTCGGCCGCGGGATAGGTCCAGGAGATCGCCGCCATCGCCGTGCGCTCGGTGCTCAGGAGTTGCAGGTGATAACTGCGGCGATCCGTCAGCCGGAAGCGAAGCCTCCGTCAAGGATGCGCGGTCCCCCCGAGATGCTCCGCATCTCGGCTCCCCCGCGCCCCGCTCCGCGGCGCCTTCGGCGTCCCTGACGGAGCCTCCGCCGGCTGCTCCTGAGAGATGTCCTCGACGAGGAGGACGGCTCAACGATGGAGGAACCGATGTGCAATTTCGACCATCCGCATGCCGCGTTCGACCGCTTCCCCCAACTCGTCCGCGATCTCGAAACCGAGTTCGGACGGGACGGGCTCGATGCCGTCGTCGAGCGGTTCGCCGAGGCCGAGCTGGGCGAATTCGTCTGGGACGGACGCATCGCCGAACGCGATCTCGGGGCCTATGAGAGCTTCGACGACGACGAGTTCGAGGGCTCCGATCTCGTGCGGATCCTGAGCGTTTTCCGCGGCCGATATCGCGTCGCGACCTGCGTTGTCGACCGCTCCCGGAGGCTTCAGATGATGCTCGTCATGAATGAATTCGACGACCTTTCGAGCGCCGAATTCGCGTTCCGAAACGGCGCTTGAGAGGTCGGAACGAGGCCTCGGAGAGCGGTCGATCGGACCGGCCGCTCTCCAGTTTCTGGCGCCTGGCGACCGATAGATTGGATTCGAGGAATCGTAGGTAGGCGGGCGTGAGGCGGTTGGCGGCGGGAGAGGCCGCGGTAGGGCAAGATAAAGCGCCGGCACACACCGGCGCCTAAGTCTTTGTCTGCACATCCTTTTTCATGGCGCCATGGGCGCCGGACCCGGTGCCATTTTGGCGCCCTGCCCTTCGCGGATATGCCAGCGGCCGCTTGCGCTAGCCGCCGCCGTCAAGCGCCGCCTCGGCCCAGCCAGATGACCGCTCCTGCACCGACATCGGGCGGGCACCGTTGGCGGCATCGAGCGCCGGGTACCCGACGGCGGTGATGTGGGAGTTGATGCGCCTGGTGTCGCGCAGGATGTCGAGATGCAACGAGCTGGTCTCGATGCTTTCGAGACGGCCCTCGCGCAGCCGGAGGAAGTGCGTCTCGGTTGCGTGGCGTTCGAGCTCGCGGAACACCTCCTTCTCGGCGATCAGCCTGGCTGCCGCGCGGGCATCGCCGGTCATGAATACGGCGACGGCGAGCTTCAGGTTCGCCAGCAGCCTCTCGCACATGGCGCGGATCTCCTCAGTGCCCTCGGCCGAGAAGGCCAGGCGGAACCGCACCCTCTTGGCCGCCAGCTCCATCAGGTTCTTGTCGATGATGTCGCCGATGTGCTCGAGGTTGATGGCGAAGCTGAGCACGTCGGAATAGCGGCGGCCGGCCTCGTCATCGAAGCCGTCGCGGCTGATCCTCGTCAGATACAGCTTGATCGCGCGGTGCAGGCCGTCGACGCCGTCGTCCATGCGGCTGATCTCGGCGACGCGCCTGCGGTCGTCGGCCTGAAAGGCGTCGACCACCCCGCGCAACATGCCCTCGACAATGTCGGCCATGCGCAGCGTCTCGCGGGCGGCGTTGGCCAAGGCGAGGTGCGGGTCGGAGAGGGCGCCGTCGTCGAGATGGAGCGGCGCGCCCGGGTCCTGAAGGTTCTCCGGCCGGTCGGGCAGCAGCCATTCCAGCAGCGTTGCCGCCGCCGGCAGAGCGATGAAGAAGGGAATGGCGAGCACGAGATTGAAGGCGGTGTGGACATTGGCGGCCAGACGCGCCGGGTCGGCTTCGAGCCGGAGCAGCAGTTCGACGATCGGAGTTACCAGCGGCAACGCGATGACGGCACCGACGACGCGGGTCAAGAGGTTGCCGACCGGAAGCCGCCGGGCGGCCGGGCTGCCGCTGCCCGCCCCCTCCAGCACCGGGTTGATGGCGCTGCCGAGATTGGCGCCGAGCACGAGCGTGACCACGGCAGTCGGCGAGACCACCCCGGCACCGGCCAGGGACATGATCAGGAGGACGACGGCGACAGAGGAGTGCGCCGCCCAGGCCAGGACGGCCGCGATCAGCACGCCGACGACCGGAGCCGAGGCGACCACGCCGAACACCGCGCGCAACGCGGGCACCTGAGCCGCCGGCTCGATCGTCACCACTAGCAGATGCAGGGCCAGGAGGATCAGGCCGAAGCCGATCCAGACGCGGCCGAGATCCCTGGTCCGAGTGCGTCCGCCATGCTTGAAGGCGATGACGCCAACCAGGATCAGGATCGGCGCGACCAGGGCGATCTTGAAGGACAGGACCTGCACGATCAGGGTGGTGCCGACATTGGCGCCGAGCATCACCCCAAGCGCCGGAGCCAGGCCGATCACGCCGGAGGCGACGAACGACGTCGCCATCAGCCCGGTGGCGGTGCTGCTCTGAAGCGCGGCGGTCACCCCGAGCCCAACTAGGAAGGCGTTGAGGCGGTAGCGCAGGCTCCGGCCCAGCACCCGGCGCAGATCCGAGCCGAAGGCCCGCATCACCCCGGTCGAGACCATGTGCACGCCCCACAGCAGGAGCGCTACATAGCCGGCGAGAGTCAGGAGTATCAGCGCGCCGGTCATGCGGCCGTCGAGAGCAAGGCGGGTCTCCTAGGTGGCGGAGATTGCAGAAGGTGTCGACCCTAGGACCAGAGTGCTCGCGCCGTCCGGCTCGCAGTCGTCATGGGGATGACGAATTCGGGACATTGGGTGATTGTGGATGTGCTCAGGCCTCGTGCCGCTCCGCTCGCGTGAGCTGAGGTAATCCCGAGAGGGCCTTCATGAAACAGACAGATTATTCCAACGATCTTGCCGGTCGTGACCCAGATGCCCCTGCCGTCGTCGGCTCGGCGATCGCGCTTCTGGAGAGCGCCATCTCCGGTCATCGACGTGGCTTCTCCAAACCGGACGCAGGCCGAACTGGCCGGGAACCGCCCTTCCGCGCCGACCTAAAGCCTGGGAAAGGTTTCCGAAACCTGACACCGTATTTGGCTCCCCAAAGCGGACGCGTCCACCTTCGGCTCATAGGCGACAGTAGCCATGTGCTACAAGCGGAGTTGTCTGACTCTGGAGTGCCATCCTGAGTCAGCAGAGAGACCGTTCTGACGAGTTCCTGGGTTAAGTGTGATGATGTCAGAATGAAGCGCTCGGGATCATCACCTGTCTGACGACAATTTCATCGATGATCTCCTCAATGAGTGCTGCGCTGTCACCAATAATGGCTATCCAAGCTACCCAATCGCAAAGACAACGCTCCACGAATGCGTCGAGCGCTGCAGGATCGCGTAGAGGAGAATGCAGAATGACATTTGTGGGTCTGAATATGTTGACTCAAGGGTAAGGCACGTAGTGATGGCAGCAATCCACCCAATGCCGCCCGCGCCGCCAAGCCGAGGCGCGCCAGTTCCGGCCGTATCGAGCATGCTTGGGCTTGCTAACCTACGCCGCCACGGTGCCCTTGCGGATGATGACGTTGCCGTAGAACAGCCGTTCGCCGGTGGCGATCACCAGCGAGGCCTGCTTCGCCCGGTCGTAGAAGGCGAAACGCTCCAGCAGCGTCAGCCGGTGGTTGCCGGCGACCCGGCCCAGCGCTTCGCGGATCAGGGTGTGCGCCGGCATCACCTCGGCCGGGTTGCCGATCACCTCCATTCCCATCACCGGGTCGGGCTCGGACTCGTCGATCGGCAGCACGCTGAGCACGGCGCCCAGCATGCGCCGCAGGTCCGCCGCCTCCATCCGCACCAGGCGCCGGGCCACGGTCTCGGCCGGGAAGCTGCCATCGGCGATGACGACCTCGTCGCCATGCCCCATCGCCCGCAGGCCGTGCAGGATGTCGGGGCCGAGAATGGGGTCGATGCCGATCAGCATGGCGCGGGTCCTTCGTGTTGGTGATGGCGAGGCAGGACGGGGATCACGGGGTCGGCGCGGCCGGGGCGATCAGCCCTTCGGCGCGCAGCTCGGCCCACAGATCGGCCGGGATCGGGTGGCGGAACAGGGCCTCGTTCTCCTCCAGCTCGGCCGACGTGCGGGCGCCGGTCAGGATCGAGGACACAGCCGGATGCGCCGTCGGGAACTGGATCGCCGCGGCCTTCAGCGGCACGCCATGGCGCCGGCACACCGCGTCCAGCGCCTGGGCCTGGGCGATCAGCGCCGGGTCCGCATCCTGGTAGTTGAACTTGGCGCCGGCATTCGGGTTGGCCAGGATGCCGCTGTTGTAGACGCCGCCGATGATCACGCCGATGCCGCGCGCCTCGCACAGCGGCATGAAATCGTCGAGCGAGTTCTGCTCCAGCAGCGTGTAGCGGCCGGCCAGCAGGAAGCAGTCGAACACGCCGTCGCGGGCGAAGCGGGCCAGCATCTCGGCCTGATTCATGCCGGCGCCGACCGCGCCGATCACGCCGTCGGCGCGCAGCCGGTCGAGGGCGCGATAGGCGCCGAAGATGGCGGCGTCGTAATGGTCGTCCGGATCGTGGATGTGCAGCACATCGACCCGGTCCAGCCCCAGCCGCTCCAGGCTTTCCTCCAGCGACCGCATCACCCCGTCATAGGAGAAGTCGAACACGGGCCGTTCCGGCGGGGTGCCCTTGTAGAACGCGTCCTCCTGCGCCTCGGCCTGCGGCGGCACGCGCAGCAGCCGGCCGACCTTGGTGGCCAGCACGTAGCTGTCGCGCGGCTTGCCGGCCAGGAACCGGCCCAGCCGCCGCTCCGACAGGCCGTTGCCGTATTGCGGCGCGGTGTCGAAGAAGCGCAACCCCAGCGCCCAGGCCCGGGCGATCGTGCCGCCGGCCTGCCCCTCCTCCACCGGCGCGTAGAGCCCGCCGAGCGGCGCGGTGCCGAGGCTGAGCCGCGTGACCTTGAGGCGCGTCGGGCCGAGCCCGGCCGTGTCCGTCGCTGAAAGCATGTGCATCCCTGTTTGGTCGTCTGACGCCCGCCCTTTGCGGGGGCTTGGCAACTGCGACAGAGGATGTGTCGCCGGTTTCCAAAGATCAATTGAAAATTCGTATACGAAATTTCTATTGCTAATGAGAGATTCGTTGCGCATCCTGCAGACAATCCGAAGAACATTGGGGACCGGCCGCAGGGCCGCGCAGACGGGGACGGTGCATGACCGCAAGCCAGCAGGACTACTCGGCCGGGGCGGCCTTCGTCGGCGGGGCCTATGTGCCGATCGCCGAGGCGAAGATCTCGGTGCTGGACTGGGGCTTCACCCGGTCCGACGTCACCTATGACGTGGTGCATGTGCGTGATGGCGACTTCTTCCGCCTGGGCGATCACCTGGACCGGTTCGAGCGGTCGCTGGCCGGGATGCGGCTGGCGCCGCCGCATGACCGGGCTGAAATCGCGGCGATCCTGGCCCGCTGCGTCGCCCTGGCCGGGCTGCGCGACGCGTATGTGGCGATGATCTGCACCCGCGGCCGGCCGCGGGTCTTCGGGTCGCGCCGGCCGGCCGATTGCGACAATAGCTTCGTCGCCTATGCCATTCCCTGGATCGACGTGATCCCGCAGGCGGTGCAGGAGCGCGGGGCGCATCTGCATGTCGCCTCGACCCCGCGCGTCGCCCCTGCCTCGGTCGACCCGACGATCAAGAACTACCAGTGGGGCGACCTGACCCGCGGCCTGCTGGAAGCGCATGACCGCGGCGCCGACACGGCCGTGCTGCTGGACGCCGAGGGCTTCGTCACCGAGGGGCCGGGCTTCAACGTCTTCGTGGTCCGCGACGGCCAGGTGCTGACGCCGGACCGCGGGTCGCTGGAGGGCATCACCCGCCGCTCGGTGCTGGAGCTGTGCGAAGAGATCGGCGTGCCGGCCCGGATCGCGCCGCTGCGGCACGAGGACCTGCTGCAGGCCGACGAGATGTTCTGCACCACCACCGCCGGCGGCGTCATGCCGGTGTCGCGCGTCGACGGCCACGTCATGGGCAACGACCGGCCGGGACCGGTCAGCACCCGGCTGAAGGCGCTGTACTGGGACAAGCACGCGGCCGGCTGGCACCGCACACCGGTGGACTATGCCGACCCGGACCGGCCGCTGGGCGGGCCGGTGGTCTGAACAACGATAAGACAGAAAACAGGAGGCTGAGATGGTGAGACGGCGTGAGTTCGTCATGGGCGCCTGCATCCTGGCGGCGCTGGGCGCGGCCCTGCCCGCCGCGGCGGCGGAGAAGGAGCTGCGGGTGCTGACCTGGGAGGGCTATGCCGACGAGCCTTGGGTCAAGGCGTTCGAGGAGAAGACCGGCGGCAAGGCCAAGATCACCTACACCGGCAGCGTCGACGAGATCTTCGCCAAGATGACGGCAACCAAGGGCGAGGATTACGACGTCATCGCCATCGAGACCTCGTCCTACAAGCGGCTGGTGCAGGAGAAGCTGGTCCAGCCGGTGGATCTGTCGAAGATCCCGAACGCCACCAACCTGCTGCCGGCCTTCCGCGACGTCCCGGCCATCGTATTCGACGGCAAGGCCTACGCCGTGCCCTTCGCCTGGGGCTCGATCCCGCTGATCTACGACAAGAAGGCCTTCCCCACTCCGCCGGACAGCTGGTCGGTGCTGTGGGACGACAAATATGCCGGCCGGGTGCTGGCGATGGACGACGCCAACAACGCCATCGTCACCACGGCGCTGGCGCTGGGCGTCAAGGACCCGTTCAACCTGACCGACGACCAGTTCGCCGCGATCAAGGCCAAGCTGATCGACCAGAAGCGCACCGTGCTGTCCTACTACGCCGGCTTCGACGACGGGGTCAGCATCTTCGCCCAGGGCGGCGTCGACCTGATGATGTCGATGGGCGAGCCGCAGGTGCCGCAGCTGCAGAAGAAGGGCATCGACGCGGCGCTGACCATCCCGAAGGAAGGGGCGATCGGCTGGATCGACTGCTGGGCGATCAGCGCCGGCGCGCGCGACACCGCTTTGGCCCAGGCCTGGATCGACACCATGCTGGACAGACAAGTCGGCACCTATATCAGCGAGAAGACCGGCTACGGCAACACCACCGATGCCGACGCCAACCAGGCGATCGGTCTGACCTATGCCGACAGGCTGGTGTTCCTGCAGGCACCGGAGAGCTTCTCCAGGCGCATCGACCTGTGGAACGAGATCAAGGCCACACCCGCCAACTGAGCGCCAGGCCGAGGGCCGACATGACATTCCGAAGCCTCATCCGCCTTGCCGGGATCGGCAAATCCTACGGCGCGGTCACCGTGCTGCAGCCCTTCGATCTGGAGATCGGCGACGGCGAGTTCCTGGCCATCCTCGGTCCCTCCGGCTCCGGCAAGACCACGATCCTGCGGATGCTCGGCGGCTTCACCGCCCCGAGCACCGGCCGGATCCTGCTGGACGGGGCGGACATCACCGACACGCCGATCTTCCGCCGGCCGTTCAACACCGTGTTCCAGGACTATGCGCTGTTCCCGCACATGACCGTGGCCCGCAATGTCGGCTACGGCTTGCGGATGCGGCGCCGGCCCCGGGCCGAGGTCGAGCGGCGGGTGGCCGAGGCGCTGGCGGTGGTCGGCCTGGCCGACAAGGCCGGCCGCCATCCCGGCGAGCTGAGCGGCGGCCAGCGCCAGCGCGTGGCCCTGGCCCGCGCCATCATCTGTGAGCCCCGCGTGGTGTTGCTGGACGAGCCGCTGGCGGCGTTGGATGCGGGGCTGCGCCGGTCGATGCAGGAGTTCCTGAAGGACCTGCAGCGCCGCATCCGCACCACCTTCGTGTTCATCACCCACGACCAGGAGGAGGCGATCGCCATGTCCGACCGGATCGTGGTGATGGACCATGGCCGGGTCGAGCAGGTCGGCACGCCGAAGGAGATCTACTATCGCCCGAGAAGCGAGTTCGTCGCCCGGTTCTTCGGCGAGAACAACCTGCTGCCGGCGCGCGCCGCCGGTGCGGCCGCGGTCGACAGCCCGCTGGGCCGGCATGCCGTCGCCCCGGCCGGCAGCCCGTCGGCTATCGCCATCCGGCCGGAGAGCCTGAGCCTGCGCCCCGGCGCGGAGCGGCGGTCGGCCGAGGGCGCGGTGGAGAGCCTGACCTTCCTCGGCGCCACCACCCAGATCGTGGTCCGCCTGGGAGAGAGCGGGTCCAGCGTCAGGATCCGCGTGCCGACGCCGGAGTTCGACGGCCGCGCCGATGTCGGCGATCCGATCTCGGTGTTCTGGTCGGACGCCGATGTCAGCGTACTGGGGGCATGAGGATGGCCATGGCCGATGCTTTTGCTCCCGCGAATCCGGCCCGACGCCTCGGCGCCGGGTCGCCCGCCGCTCGCGCCCTGGGCCGCTGGCTGCCGCGGCTTGCGGTCTACGGCCTGCCGACAGCACTGATCCTGGCGCCGCTGGCCGCCTTCCTGATGACCAGCTTCTGGTCGATGGCGGACGGCCGAGTGGTGCACGACTTCACCCTGGCCAACTACGCCGCCTTCCTGGCCCAGCCCAGCTACATCCGGGTATTCCTCGGCACCCTGCAACTGGCTGGCATCGTCGCCGTGATCGGCCTCGTCTTCGGCTACATCATCGCCTATCTGATCTGGCGGCTGGAGGGGCGGATCCGCTACTTCATGCTGCTGTTCAGCGTGATCCCGCTGGCGATGAACTACATCGTCAAGATCTACGCCATGCGCGGCATCCTGGGATACAACGGCTTCCCGAACTGGGCCTTGGTCTCGACCGGCATCCTCGACGCGCCGAGCAAGCTATTCATCTTCAACCAGACGGCGGTGATGATCACCATGGCGGTGATCTACCTGCCCTATGCCATCCTGCCGATCTTCCTGTCGCTGGAGCGGATTCCGCCGCCGCTGGCCGCGGCCTCGGCCGATCTCGGCGCCCGGCCGGGCCAGACCTTCCGCACGGTGGTGCTGCCGCTGAGCCTGCCCGGGTCGATCGTCGGCGGGCTGTTCGTGATGGTGCTGGCGCTGGGCGATTTCCTGACGCCGCAGATGGTCGGCGGCAACCAGGGCTTCACCTTCGGTCGCGCCATCTGGAGCCAGTTCGGCATGGCCTTCAACTGGCCCTTCGGCGCCGCCCTGGCCGTGGTGCTGCTGCTGGCCGTGGCCGCGGTGATCGGTCTGGCCGCCCTGGTGTCCCGCCATGCGAGGGGGAAATGACCGCGCCGGAACGCATCGTCATCACCGCCCTGTGGCTGGTCGCCGCCCTGGTCTTCGCCGCGCTGTACGGCCCGGCCCTGGCGGTGGTCACCACCAGCTTCTTCGACCTGAAGGGCCAGTCGATCGACTGGTCCAGCTTCAGCCTGCACTGGTATGCCGGCCTGACCGACAATCCGGAGATGCTGGCGGCGCTGGGCCACACGCTGGTGGTGGCGGCCGCTTCGGTGCTGCTGGCGCTAGTCCTGGCGCTGGGCCTGGCCTGGTATATGAAAACCGGGACCCGGCGCGGCCGGCCCTTCATCGAATTCGTGATCTTCCTGCCCTTCGTGCTGCCCGGCATCATCACCGGCATCTCGCTGCTGGTGGCCTTCCGCGAGCTGGGGATCGAGCGCAGCCTGATCACCGTCGCGATCGGGCACACGGTGCTGGTGCTCGCGATCCTGTACCGCATGGTCTCGGTCCGGCTGGACAGCCTGGAGGCCAGCCAGATCGAGGCGTCGTTGGACCTCGGCGCCACCGGGCTGCAGACCTTCCTGTTCGTGGTGCTGCCGCAGCTGCGCTCGGCCATCGTCACCGGGGCGCTGCTGGCCTTCACCCTGTCCTTCGACGAGACTTTGGTGACCTTCTTTCTGGTCGGCGGCGATGCCACCCTGCCGATCCGGCTATGGGCGATGATGCGCGTCGGCTTCACGCCGGAGGTGAATGCGCTGGTCGCCCTGGTGCTGCTGGCGACGATGACGCTTGCAGTGCTGGGCGCGTTGTCGTTGAAGGACAGCATGGCGGCGCGCTGATGAGCAGCCCGTATGCCTGGAGGCCCCCTGCGCCGGATGACCGAGATCGAGCCATGACCGACGACCTGCCGCCGCTGGGCCGGGTGCTGCGCGAGCGCCGCGCCCATCACGGCTGGACCCTGGCCGATGTCGCCACGATGACCGGCATCTCCGCCTCGACCCTGTCGAAAATCGAGAACGGCCTCTTGTCCCCGACCTACGACAAGATCCTGCAGCTGGCCCGCGGCCTGGGCGTGGAGATCGCCGACCTGTTCTCGGCCGGCGGGCCGACAGCCCCAGCGGTGGTGGTCGCCCGGCGCAGCATCAGCCGCCAGCATGAGGGCCAGCGGCTGGACACCGAGTTCTACAGCTACACCTATCTGTGCTCCGACGTCGCCCATAAGCGGATCATCCCGATCCGGATCGAGGTGCGCGCCACCGAGCCGGAGCAGATGGGGGGTTTGAGCTCCCATGTCGGCGAGGAGTTCGTCGAGGTGCTGCAGGGCCGGATGCGGCTGTACAGCGAATATTACGAGCCGATCGAGCTGGAATCGGGCGACAGCGTATATCTCGACAGCACCATGAAGCACGGCTACCTGGCGGTTGGTGAAGCGCCTTGCGTGATCATGGTGATGTGCTCCAGCGCCACGCCGAACCTGGCGCAGACCCTGCGCGAGATCATCAAGCAGCGGATGCTCGAGGAGCAGGCGCGCCCTGCTCCGAAGGCCTGACCATCCACCCCTTTCTGTCCCTACCGAAGACGCCAGGAGCCTCCATGTTCGACCTGACCGGAAAGGTCGCCATCGTCACCGGCGGCAATGGCGGCATCGGCCTGGGCATCGCCCGCGGCCTGGCCCGGGCCGGCGCCGCGCTGCTGCTGGTCGGCCGCGACGCCGCCAAGACCGACCGCGCGGTGGCCGAAATCGCGGCTTTGGGCGCCGAGGCCTCCGGCGCCGCCGCCGATGTGACGGTGGAGGCCGACTGCCGAGCCTTTGCCGCATCAGCGCTGCAGCGCCACGGCCGGATCGACATCCTGGTCAACAATGCCGGAACCAACTGGCGCAAGGCGCCCGAAGCCTATTCGCTGGAGGAGTGGCGGGCGCTGATCGATGCCAACCTGACCAGCGCCTTCCTGGCTACGATGGCGGTGTTCCCGGCGATGCGGCGGCAGGGCGCCGGCAAGATCGTCAACATCGGGTCGATGACCTCGATCTTCGGTGCCTCCTTCGCCGCGCCCTACAGCGCCAGCAAGGGCGGAGTGGTGCAGTTCACCAAGGCTTGCGCCACCGCCTGGGCGCAGCACGGCATCCAGGTCAACGCCATCCTGCCCGGCTGGATCGACACCGAGCTGACGCAGCAGGGCAAGGTCGAGGTGCCTGACCTGCACGACCGGGTGGTGACGCGCACCCCGGCCGGGCGCTGGGGCGTGCCGGACGACATGGCCGGCACCGCGGTGTTCCTGTCCAGCCGCGCCTCGGATTTTGTGACCGGCGCCGCCATTCCCGTCGACGGCGGGTACTCGGCGCAAGCTTAGCGCGATAGGTCCGTTCGGGTTGAGAGGAGGCGCTGGTACGAGGGCAACACTGCCGCGCCACTTCGCAACCACCCGATTGGCCCGACCAGGTTGATCTGCGAGGTGGCTGAGGTGCGCCATATCCGGCCATAGCTGAGGCGCATCGATACCGGACATCGCTCAATCCCGCTGAATTCAGCCCTT
>NZ_JASATH010000225.1:0-12469 GCF_038440215.1 Inquilinus sp. OTU3971
GTGAGATATCCGGGCTAGTTCAAGCTGAGCCGCACGCCGCCGGCGGTCAGTTTCTGCTCGATCCGAAGGATGTCGCCGGGCTCGATCGCGGTCTGCTCATCGGCCGCGACCTGCTCGTGCCGGCCGTCGACCAGGCGCGTGATCGTGTAGGACGTCGTCATGGTCATCACGGCGGCGGCCGAGCTGTCCGCCTGCCGCTTCAGCTCGCTCAGGGTCGCAAGCAGCGCAGCCGACTTCTGCTCGTTCCGGGACATTTCGAGGTTGAGATCGCGCAGGTCGCTCGCGTTCTCATTGGCCCGGCTGCTGTGCAGCTCGACGATACGCTGGTCGATGTCGAGCTGATTCTGGCGCGCCCGGGCCAGGAAGGAGCGCTGCTCCAGCTCGTCCCGCTGCGCCGCGGAATAGCCGCGCTGAACCTCTCGCAGGCGCGACTGCGCCGTCAGCTTCTGATCGGCCAGGGTCTTCATGGCGGCGACATCCTGTGCGATCAATCCCATCTCATCGTCGTACAGCTTGATGCTCTGCTCGAGGGCGGCGATCTCCGGATCGTAGCTGGCGCGCTGAGCCATCAGCGCCTTCTCCTGGTTGCTCAGCACGTCCCGTCGGGTGCGGAAGAGGGTGTTCTCGACATCGACCACTTGCTGCATCGCCTGCCGATTGAGAATGCCGTCATGGTCCGGCAAGGCGTAGCTGAACTCGTTTCCCGCCATTTCCGCGAGGATCCTCGCCTGGCGCACCTGCAGGGCAAATTGCTGCAGCTTCAGATCGGCGAAGTCCTGTTCCGTCTGGATCAGCTGCAGCGTGCCGCCGCTCTCGCTGGTGAACTGAGCGCGCCGCAGGCCGCCGCCGATGGCCACCAGCTCCAGGGCGATCATGCCGGGCCGGAACTGGAACTGCCCGGGCCGGTCGACATCGCCGACGACAAACACCGGAGCATATTCCTCGATGGCCACCCGAACGGCACTCCCGGCCTGTAGATACTGGCTCAGCCCCTGGCCGATCCGGTCGGCGACCTCGCCGGGCGTCAGCCTGGCCACCGTGAGATCGCCAAGCAGCGGATAGCTGATGCTGCCATCCGGACCGACCGGGAATTTGCCCGAGAACGCCTCCTGGCCAGCGACGGTGATCGTCAGCCTGTCGCCTGGACCGATCTGGTAGGCTCCGCCATCGGCGAATGCGCCTGAAGCGTAGATCGACGTGGCCATGCCGGCGAGAAACAGCAGGGCGAGATGCGTCCGCGGCGGACGCCGGCGTGCCGTCGGAGGAAGGGCGGGGAGGGGCATGATGTGTCTAGAATCCAAGGGCTGTCGGGACATGACGTCAGGCTTCCCGCACCACTGCCAATTCATCCTTGACCTCATGGGGCCGGAGACGTGGCAGCGTGCCGTCGGCCGACGCTGAAGCCGCCGGATGGCCGATGTCGTCGCGATCGAGCTGGTTGCCGTGCACGCCGTTCAGGATGAGGCCGAATACGGGCGCTCCGTGGAAGGACAGGCGTCGGATGCAGGCTGAGAGGGCGGTGCGGGTCGTTTTTCCCCAGCGGACGACAAGCAGCACGGAGTCGACCAGCGAGCCGAGCTGGGTCGCGCTCGCAGACGCCTCGACCGAGCCGAGATCGATGATGATCCGGTCATAGCGTTTGCGCAGCTGCGCCAGCAGGTTCCGGAATCCGACCTCGTCGAGGAGGTGCTCGGCGGCAAGCCGGTCCGGCGCCGCGGCGATCACGTGCATGGGCGAGATCCTGTCGGCGACGGCGGCCTCGTCCAGGCGCCGCCCGTCGCGGATCAGGTCCAGCAGCCTGACGGAAGGCTCGATCCCGGTCAGCGACGCGACCATCGGGTTGCGCAGATCGGCGTCGATCAGGACGACCTTCTGGCCCGACATGGCCATGGACCGGGCCAGCGTGATGCACAGCGTCGTCTTGCCATCGCCGCTCCCTCCGGACGTCACCGCCACGACCTGGGCTCGTCTCATCGCCGGGGCGAGGAGCAAGGATGTCCCGAGACGACGCGCGGCCGCGCTGAAGGCCGATTTCGGAGCCTTCACCACGGCAGCGTGCGTGGGAATGGTGGGCGATGCCCGCAGCTGCGGCACGAGGTCGAAGATCGGGAGGGTGGTGATCTCATCGAGGTCGCGCCGGGACCGGATCCGGTTGTCGAAGCTCTCCCGCAGCGAGGCGATGCCGATACCGATGCCGGAGCCGGCAAGGAGGCTGAGCACCACGAACGGCACGATTTTCGGCGTCGCGGGAAAGCCGGGTGCCTCGGCGCGGGATATCATTCGTGCTTCGGGCAACGCCAGGCCGTCCTGCTCGATGGTCTGCTTGTAGCGGGTCAGATAGCTTTCGTAGACCGTCCGGTTGGCGCTGGCTTCGCGTTCGAGCTGGCTGAGCTGGAGCTGCGCGGCGCTGGCCGCCGATTGCGCCGCCTCGGCCTGCTGAAAATCCGCTTGGAGGACGCCCTCCTTCCGCCGCTCGACGTCAACTTCGTTGGCCAGGCTAGCGACGACGCGATCCACCTCCTGCCTGATCTGCTCCTTGAGCGAAGCCTGCTGCGACCGGAGCACCGGCAGATCCGCGCTCTTGGTCACCCCGGTATCCTCATATTCGGAGAGCTGGCGGTCGACTTTCGCCTGCTCCGACCGCAGAGCCTGGACGATCGGGGATCCCAGCACCGCAGCGAAGGAGTCGAGGCCGGTGTCGCTGCGGGCCAGGGCCGTCGCAGTCTGATAGCGAGCCTCCGCGGCGGCGCGGTCGGAGCGTGCCTGAGCCAGGGCGCTGTTCAAGGCGCTCAGTCGCTGAGCCTCCAGGCTGGTGCCCTGGGAAACGACCAGCCCCGCCTTCTGCCGGAAGGCTTCGACCGCGCTCTCCGATCCCTCCAGCTGCTTGCGGAGATCTCCCAGCTTGGCGCCGAGCCACTCGGTGGCGTGCCGGGTCGCAGCCGCCTGAGTATCGGCCTGATAGTCGAGATAGGCTTCGCCGAAGGCGTTGGCGACGGTGGCCGCATAGACGGGATCGGTGGCGGAGAACATGATGAAGATCGTGTAGGATCGGCCGTCATTGCTCACCGAGAGGCCGTCGAGCAGCCGGTCGATCCCGTCGCGTTGGCTCTCCGGTTCCTGCGTGTCCGCCGAAGCCTCCGCCTGGCCGGTGATCATCCTCACGATGTTGGTCCTCAGGGACAGAGCCGGCGGCGGAGGCGTGATCCCCTGCCGTTCGAGCCGTTCCAGCACGCGCTCGGCCATCAGCCGGGAATTGATGATGTCCAGCTCGGTCCGAAGCACCGGGCTCTCTTGCGGCAAGGGCGAGAGGACCGCCTCGGCCGAAAGAATCTGGATGCGCCGTTGATCGAGCGCAACCACCGCCTCGGCGTTGTAGCGACGCGGCGAAGCGGAATAGAGGGCGAGCCCCAGGGCGACGGAGATCAGGGCGGGAAGGGCAATCGACAGCTGGCGACGCCTGAGGAATCGCAGGTAGTTGGCCAGCCCGGACGGCTGGCGCGAAGTCGTCTGCTTCGACACGATCACTTGGATTGTCCTTATGCTGCTCCGACCAGGCGATAATCCGTTGTCTTGCTGCGGGATCTCCTGGTCTCATCTCCGGAGTCACTGACGCTTCCACCCGTTGCGGCGATCGCCGGACGAAGAGGAGCCTTAATGGGTATCCAGGTAACGGTCATTCGTGTTTTTCGAGAACAGATCGTTGATTTTGAATGCAACTTCAGTTCGGTTTCTCGCCTTTAGCTTCTTCATGATGTTTCGGAT
Source organism: Inquilinus sp. OTU3971 (assembly GCF_038440215.1). Taxonomy (NCBI): domain Bacteria; kingdom Pseudomonadati; phylum Pseudomonadota; class Alphaproteobacteria; order Rhodospirillales; family Rhodospirillaceae; genus Inquilinus; species Inquilinus sp. OTU3971. The sequence goes on from NZ_JASATH010000225.1 coordinate 3,763, forward strand.
GTGGACTTTGACCGTGCTTTCGCAGAGGTTCAGCTCATAGGCGATGATCTTGTTGGCCTTGCCTCGCCTCAGGGCGTCCACCACGGCCGCCTGCCGGGCTGTGAAAAGGCTGCTCAGAGTGGGATGCGGCGTCGTCGTCTCCGCGGCCATGCGCTTGTGAATGGCTGTCAGGCTGCTGGCCGGCACGAAGATGCCGCCGGCACGGGCGAGCCGGATCGCTTCGATCGCCACGTCAAGGCCGACGCTCGTCGGGATGTAGCTGCGAGCGCCATACTCCAGGATCTTCATGATATGATTCAAGTCGTCGAGATCGCCGATGGCGATGATCGGAATATCCTTGAAGCGACTGCAGAGGCCGGCGATGTCGGCCTGCACTCCGGCTTCGCCGCTGTCGCGCGACCCCAGGCTGAGAAGTATGGCGGATGCGCGGTTGTGCAGGTCGCCTGCCTGCTGCCATTCCTCGATCGAGCCGAAGGAAAAGACGCTGATGTTGACCGCGCTCGCCATCAGCCCTCTGGCCAGGCACTCCCTGTCCAGGGCCCGGCTGTCGATGATGATGATGCAATTGGCCTGCAGCCGTCCCTTGGCCTGCATGCGCTCTCCGGCACCCGTGAACTCGACGCCGGGGGCAAACATATCCAGGTTGACGAGCTCCGCTTCGTGCGGCCTGTGTGCCGCTTCGATTTGGTACGACATATTTCATACCCCTTGCGTTTAAACTACACGCATAAAAGCTGCCTAGATTTTATTCTATTTTTACGCTTTTTTGCTCAGTCGTTGCGTTTTTGTTCGTTGGCGAGGCTCGGGATCTTCTGTCCTCTAGGTCAGATCTCCCAAGAATTTATTTGGAGAACTGCCAGTAAGATGATCCAACAAAATCATGGTACAGTAGTATAATTATCCTGTCGCTAACTCAAGTTAATCGGGGCATACCTCTTTCGGTGAGAATATGCTCTTGGTGGAGGCTGTGTTCCTTGTTCCGGTAGAGTGGGGTGGCCGGACTCGACCAGAAGGTGTGGTGACTGATCTGGAAATTCGAGTGGGCGCTACATCAAATGAGGGCTCGGAAGACTCCAGGCGTTCGGGCGATCAGCGGAGGGTATCGAAGCCCGAGGGATGATTGACGTGCCATTTCCAGGCAGACCCGATGATCGTCGCGAGGCCGCTGTTCACGGGCCGCCAGCCCAGTTCGTTCCGGATTCGATCGTTGCAGGCAATCAAGGTGGTCGGATCACCCTCCCGGCGCGGCCGCCGCCTGACCGGAATGCGGTGGCCGGTCTCTCGCTCGACCGCATGCACGATCTGCCGGACGCTGTAGCCCCGGCCGCTGCCGATGTTGTACCGCAGGCCGCCCGCGGTCCTGAGCGCGAGCAGCGTTTTGACATGCGCGTCCGCCAGATCGAGGACGTGAACATAGTCCCGTATGCATGTTCCGTCCGCTGTCGGGTAGTCGTCGCCAAAGATGTCGACGCCATCCCGCAATCCCAGCGCTGCCTGGATGACGATCGGAATGAGGTGGGTCTCCGGGTCGTGGGCCTCGCCGAGATTGCTGGAGAGCAGCGCCCCCGACGCGTTGAAGTAGCGGAGCGCTGCGGTCCGGATGCCGGTCGTGGCTTCGAGCCAGCGCAACACCTGCTCGCACATCGCCTTGGATTCGCCATAGGGATTGCCCGGTCTTACCGGCGCTTCCTCGGCAATGGGCTGCGACGCCTCATTGCCGAAAATGCTGGCTGTCGACGAGAGAAGGAAGCTCGAGACGCCGGTCTCCGCCGCTGCCTTTGCCAGGTTCAGCGTGATGGTGAGGTTGTGCGCGATATAGCCTATCGGGTTCCGATAGGAGTCCCCGACCAGGCTGAGCGCCGCAAAGTTCATGACTGCGGTGGGGCGGCTCTCGGCAAAGACTCGAGATACGAGGGCGGTGTCGCGAGCGTCGCAATGGACGAACGTCGCCGAATGCGGCACGGCGTGACGATGTCCCGTGGACAGGTCATCGAGGACGGTGACCTTGAATCCGAGGCGGCACAGCAGCCAGGCGACATGGCTTCCGACATAGCCGGCTCCGCCCGCCACGAGAACATGCTCGTTCGGCAAAGGGGTCGCTCGGGTGGTGTTGGCCATGCCGGTCTCCTTTTCTCCTGGTGCGGCTCACCGGCGGCGCAAATCAAGCCGCAACGGGGCTGAGGCCTCGAATGAGGCGCTGGTCGGAAGGGGCAACTCGAATTGCGCCAGCGTGTACAGGCGTTGGGGATCCTGGATCTCGACCTCGCCGTTGCGAAACACCAGCAGCCGCTGTTCGCGAAGGTGGCGCAGGACTCGATTCACGTGGATGGCCGACAATCCGAGCGCATCGGCGATGTCGGCTTGCGTCAACGGGCAGCGAAAGCTCTCGCGCGTGCCGAGGCCGACGATTTCGAGCCGCGCACCGAGCTCGAGCAGAAAATGGGATACCCGCGCGAGAGCTGGCCGTCGCCCGACGCTGACGAGCCGCTCGGCCAGGAATTCGCTGTCCTGGTTCGCGATCAGGAGCAATGCCAGAGCAAGGCGTGGCCAATCCTCGAACAGACGAGGAATGAGTCGACTGTTGATCTCTGCCGTTTCGACTTGTCCGATCGTGCGAAATTCTTGGTGGTGAGCGCCGAGAAAGCTGCTCCGAAGGCCAGCGATATCGCCGGGGATGAGGATGTCGATCAGCTGTCGCCCACCATTCCGGAGGTGTCTGTATGTGTATGCCCAGCCATTCAGGATGAGCAGCGGGGACTTGCCCACGTTCCATCTTTCGGCGGTCTCTGAATCGAAATGAATCCGCCGGCGCGCGTGCATATATTTGAGGACGCCGATCTCATCATCGGAAAGGGAGATGAGGCGCCGAAGTCGGTGGAGCAACGGCATATAATCAACTTCCATTTATCTCTCACCGACAGCAGTGATAAAGATTTGATATATAGATAATCAGTTTATCTTCTGTGCGCTCTGGAGCGGTAAGAGATCATAAAATTTAGATGGCAATTTTGCAAAATTAAATATCGATAAAAATATCAAACTATTTTGTGATATAAGCGTTGTGGGATACAGATTTAGTGTAGGTGTTCGTGTACTTCTTTCGATGAGGTGAGTTTCCAATGTGTCAATTGGATGCGGCCGTCGCTTCGAAAGAGGGAGGCCCATCGGTCTGATGGCGTACGTCTTGACCATCTCGAAAGGCGGACCGAGCCGCCGCCGCGTGTGTTCCTGCTGCTCGCGCGCTTCTGGACGATCTCGGCGCTCGGCCGGCCCGGTGCCCATCAGGGTCCGGGTCGGGTCTCGGACGGCGCCAATCCGTCTGGCCTCTCTGTGTGGTTGGTGCTGCCCTCGTCCCTGGCGGCAGAGCCAAGCCTTTCTGCCCTACTCCTTTGGGCTTAGATCCTGCCCGGAAAGACGTATGCGCAAAACCATGGAATTTGCATAAAATACAATCTAATTCGATCGGGCTTCGCCCTTGTTGCCTTTCCCGGCGCGATTGCGTGGCTGATCGAGAAAATGGCGCTGAGCTGAAAGATTTCGACCGTAGAAAGCGAGCATGTTTGGCGCCTGGGAAGCGAAGAAGGAATAAAATCTGCACTGAGACAGCTTAATTGACCAGCAGGATCAAATGTCCTTTGACCATTGCGCCGATGTTCCGGCCTCCATCAACGCGGCTTTGGTTGGATCTGAGAGCCGAAGCGGACCGCCGAGCCAGAGTGTTAATTCCCACTGCTCCGGTCGCTCCGATGGCACTCTCGTCGCGACCTCCATCACGGTCGCCATCATCGACCCAAGGGCTTTGGGCCGGGAACTCTTCACACAGGCTCTGGCGACGGCTGATGGCCGGTTCAAAGGGCTGGCGTTTGCCGCCATCGACGAGTGGGAACTGAGCGCAGACGGGCGCGGGGCCTCTCTGATCCTTCTGGTCGCCGGCGCAGCGCCCCCCGCCGGCATGACGGTGATGGAGCAGATGCGAGGCTTGGTCGAGGCTCATCCCGACATCCCTGTGGTTGTGATGGGTGAAGACGAGGATCCCTGCCACATTATCGAGATCCTGGCGCAAGGAGTCCGTGGCTATATCCCGACCAGCGTCAGCCTGAGCGTCGCGATCGGGGCACTTTGTCTCGCGATGGCCGGAGGCACATTCGTTCCTGCCAGCGCTCTTCGGAATGCCGGTCGAGAGCGGCCGGAGCGCCGGCAATCCGTCCACAGCATGCTTGGCCTTTCGGAGCGGCAGGCCGCCGTCGCCGATGCCGTCGCCCTGGGCAAGCCGAACAAGATCATCGCCTATGAGCTGGATCTCTGTGAGAGCACCGTGAAGGTGCACGTCCGGACCATCATGAGGAAGCTGCAGGCCCGGAACCGGACGGAAGTCGCCTTCAAGCTGCATGCCGCGAAGAGCGGCTCCGATTCATCTCGATGGATGGGAACCCGGGCCGCTTGACATGGAGAAGGCCGCCGAGCACCGGCGGCCTTTCCAGCTCCAAGCGTTCCTTCCCGATCCGTCAACACGGGCAGGAATATTTTATCCGCAAGACCGTGTGCCGGGTGACGGCCCGAACACATTCATTTCCTCGGTCGAAGCAATGAGAGCATAGCATGTTATGAGATCTGCCCAATTACGCCTTTCGGCTTAGGTGGGCGACGCTAGAGTTTGGGGCCGATATGGATGCCCATCAGGGACTCGGCCACTTCCCTCCGCCCCTGCTTGAGCTTGCGAACCACCCGGGGGACCAGGTCGGTGGCGGTGAAACGCGGCACATCCTTCGTGCGGATGCGCCGGCCGAGCCAGGCAACCGCTCCGGCAAACCGCAAAGGCGCGGCCAGACGAGGGTGCCGGATCTGGACCATCCGCCGCCAGTGCTGGCCTCTCGGTACGGCACGCCGGCACAGACCGTCCGGGATGGATACTCCGAACAGCTCCCGCAAGGTCAGCAGCTGCATTTCGAAAGCGTTGCGCTGCAGCCGGCCCCGCATGATCCGGGACAGGTGGAGCCAGTCGACGCCCGGCGGCCGTCGTGCGAGCTCGACGAGATCGTGGAGATGGCGCAGATCGATGGTGCCCCGCCAGTAATCCCCTTCCTTGATCTGGTCATGCACGATCAGGTTGAGTGCCTGGAGAGCCGGCGCCGGCAATCGGGCCCGCGCGGTATCAGACGTGGCGGGCGAGAAGTTCGCGGCATCCATGATGGATGATCCGTCCAGGCCGGAGACGGTTCCGGCGCCGTGCAACTCGAGCATTCCCGCATCCTGCGGACGCCAGATCCCGTGCAGCCCATCCGCGGCACGGTAGCCCAGCTCGGCCAGCACGGCATTCGCGGCAGGCTGTTCGCCCTCCTCGACCAGCAGATCCAGATCGCTCATCATCCGGGCGCCGAGCGTCCGCTCCGGGGCGCAGAAGATGATTGCCGCTCCCTTCAGCAGGATCGGCTGAATGCCGGATCGGTTCAGGGCGGAAACCGCTTCGACCAGCTGGCTCCGCAAGCGGAGATTGCGCTGCCGGTTGCGGTCGTGAATGAAGCCGAGATAGTCGCGCGCGTCCGCGGGCAGCCTCGGCAGCCCGCCGCAGCCCTCGAGGGCGACGAACAGCGCGGGCGCCATCCAGCAGCGGTTGGCGAGTTCGATCACCGAGAACCAGTCCGCGTCCGCCGGAGGGGCTCCGCGCAGGGCCGAGACCAGCGAATCCAGCGGCGTCCCTCTCATGCGCACGCCCGCTGCAATTCGTGGACCGCGTCGTCGAGGCCAGCATATGTCAGGGTGAAGCAATCAGCGCCGGCCATCGCCTCGGCCAGCAGCCCGAATGCCGATGCGGAAAGCCGCCGGCCGGGTGCCGTCGCCTCGGCCAGCAGGGCTCGCATCGCCTCGATCCGGTCCATCGGCGTCACCACGGCCGGCCCGTGGGGCTGCCGGCGAAGCAGCACCACCCATCCCAGGCGCAGCGGCTCGGTCACCGGCGGCACCGCGGGCGGCAGATAGCGGACATGCTGGTTGTCGGACCGACGAAAGATCCTCAGTTGCTCGAGATCCGGCCGGATGCCGGACAGCAGAGGCCAGGCGCCCGATTTCACCGAGGCGGCGAACGGCACGCCCATCACCTGGCCGGTCGGACCCAGAAGGGCGATGTCGTCGCCGGCGTAGCCGAAGCCCCGCTGCGCCAGCGCCACGGTCAGCGTCGTCTTGCCGGCACCCGGTGCGCCGCACAGGAGCAGCATCCGCCGGCTGCGCGCCAGCGCCGCGGCATGGATCGCGATCGAATAGTCGGCATGGGCCAAGACGTCCTCCGTCAACCGGGCCTTCAGGGCCGGGAGGATCTCGTCCACATCATACACGCCGATGTCCTCGTCGCCGGCCCGCAGGCGAAACCGGCCTCCGTCGACCTCGGTCGAAAGCGACAGGGTGACGGACGAGGCCCCCGGCACGCGCAGGCCTGCGGCGTCCAGATGGGCAAAGGCCGGCGCTGCGAGCCGGGCCAGCGCATCGCTTGCGTGCCGGATCCTGATGGACAGCCCGGCGAGATGAAGGCGCTGTTGCCGACCATCCGGCTCGGATGTCCCGGGGGCGGCATGCTCTCCGGCGCGAAGAACGAGGCCGAACCGGCGCCAGTCGGACAGCATGTCCCGCACATAGTCTTCGGCGACCTCGGCCGGGACGCCGAGATGCACCAGCCCGCCCGCGACGATCGCCGGCGGATCACCTTCTCCCAGGCGGCACCATATATAGGCCGCCATGTCGTTCAGCTCGAAGATCTGCTGTCGCGCCTCGCTGAACAGCAGCTTGCGCTGATCCACGATGGCAAAAGCCGTCCCCGCCGCGATGACAGAATTCGCCGGCACCGCGTCGTCTCCGATAACCATGTCCGCTGATGCCCCCCGGCCGGCTGCGATCACGGATCGCCGTCACTTCGGCGTCTTTGGTTCCTTCGGGGGCTTCGGCCCCCGTCCGCCCGATTTCGCGATCGCTTCCGACGACAGGCTGGTCGACAGGAGCATCGTGACTGCCGGTGGCGTGACGACGGCGAAGCGGCCGCATTTGGCGAGGAAGACACGCCGATCCGTCGTGCCGGCGGCTGGTGCATCTTCGTGTGGGAGCTCTGCCATGCCCGTAATGTCCTTGAGCTATGAAATTCAGATGCATGAACGATCCAGGTTACGAGGCGCATAGGCGAAGGACAATTGAGCCCTTCAGGGCAGATGCGATCGGCTCCACGGTTCTAGTGGAGCATGGCCGCCGCCGAGAGGCATAGGTCTACCCCTCTCGTTCAGTGTCGTTGCGATGAGTCATCGAGTCCCAGGGCGCTTCTCCCTCGAACGGCCAGTCCATCATTGGTCGTCCGGCGGACCCACGATGACCAAGCGTGGCGATGTGCATTTTCCTCAAATGCTTTTGATCTGGCGATGGTCGCCCGATCAGGGCTTTGAGTGATCCCCCTGAACAGAATGCTATGTAGGGATTTTTCCCTCGCCCATGACATCAAAGGCTCCGCTCCGACGAAGCCCGGCCGCGCTGCGCGCAACGGCGCGGAGGAGAGTGCAACTGCTCGGCGAGAACACGATGGCGGATACTCCCACTCCCGATGACGATGTGATCATCGGCACTGCAGGCCCGGACACGATCGATGCGTTGGCCGGAGACGATCATGTCGAAGGGCTGGATGGCGACGACAGCCTGTCCGGGAACGACGGCAATGATTACATGCTCGGCGGCGACGGCGAGGACGGCATGCTGGGCGGCAATGGTGACGACTACCTCAATGGCGAAGGCGGTGATGACCATCTCCAGGGCGGTGATGGCGGCGACACGCTGGTCGGGGCGGCCGGCGACGACCTCATCGACGGTGGCGACGGTAATGACTATCTCCAGGGCTGTGCCGGCGACGATGTCATCTACGGTGGTCTGTGCTCCGACCAGATCTATGGCGGCGATGGGCTGGACATCCTGGCGGGCGGCGCCGACGGCGACACGCTGGACGGCGGGGCCGGCGGCGATCAGCTGAGCGGCGATGGCGGTGACGATCTCATCCTGGGGGGAGCGGGCGACGACCTGCTCGCCGGCGGTTCCGGGGCGGACATCCTGAACGGCGGGGACGGCATCGATACGGCGACCTATGCGACGTCGTGGGCCGGTGTCACGATCGATCTGCGCAGCGGCGTTGGAATGGGCGGCGAAGCCAAGGGCGACACGCTGAGCGGGATCGAGAACCTGGTCGGCTCGAAGGCCGCGGACCTGCTGATCGGCGACGCGAACGCCAACGTCCTCGACGGCGGTGCCGGCGGCGACACGCTCAACGGCGCTGCCGGCAACGATACGATCGACGGCGGCGATGGCAATGACGCGCTCAATGGCGGCGTCGGGGCCGATGCGATCGCCGGCGGCGCCGGCATCGACACGGCCGACTACAACGGCAGCGGAGCCGGTGTGACGGTCAACCTGGCGACCAATGCCAACACCGGCGGCTACGCTGAGGGCGACACGCTGAGCGGCATTGAAATCCTGCACGGCAGTGCCTTCGACGACACCCTGACCGGCGACGGCGCGGCGAACACGCTGCGGGGCTTCAACGGCAACGACGTGCTCGATGGCGGCGCCGGCTGGGACACCCTCGAGGGCGGCAATGGCGACGATCAGCTGATCGGCGGCGCTGGCGGCGATATCCTGCGCGGCGGTGCCGGGGCCGCCCCCCAGGGCGGGGGGGGCCCCGACGACCAAG
>NZ_JASATH010000226.1:0-12377 GCF_038440215.1 Inquilinus sp. OTU3971
GTGCTGGAGGTCCCGCCCAAATTTCTCGGTGCGATCGATGACTACTGGTTCCGGTGGGTCGTTGATATCGGTCTGCCCGGGGCGGACCGAGGCGAAGGTGGAAAATACCTGATCCTGCCTCCAGGCTATGAGGGTGAGCAACCGACGGGTGGGTTCTACGTCGCCCACGCCAAGACCACCCGCGTCGTGTGGTTTGGTCGAGCGTTCCTGGAGAACAAGAGCGATCCGAAGCCCCCGGCCGAGGCGATCCGGAAGTACACGAAAATCTATCCCTACGAGACCGGCGGCGTCGGCACACCCATCTCTGAGTTCCTGGCCGGAAAAGCCATGCTTGGTCGCGTCACACCGCCACCGCCGACGGTGTTTCACGACGGTTCCGGCAAGGTGATGAATACGGTCCCGCCCAGCGATTTCAGCTTCTTCGAATTGCTCAACGAGGTCGTGCAACAGGAGCCGGCGACGTCGCTCGATCCTGAACTGATGGGGCCGATGGCGGCCATCGGCATCGTCAAAGGCCAGCCCTTTGCACCGGATTCCCGGATGAGGAAAATCCTCACCGAAGCACTGGCCCTCGCCAATGCCACCTCGCGCAGCCTGTTGATGAACCCTCGCGATCCGAGCTGGTTCTACTATCCCAATTCGGCGTGGTGGAACTACCTCTTCGAGACCGGTTACGAGTTCGAAACGCCGATTCCCATGATCACACGCGAGGGAGCGAAACCCTTCCCCCCGACCGGCTATCGGACGCTGGATGCGCGCACGAACTTCTTTTACGGCATCACGGGGATTACGCCGGGGATGGCCATGCGCCTGCCCGGCATCGGCTCGCAGTACCTCTTGGCGTCGCTGGATGCGAACAAGCAGTATCTCGATGGCGCCAAGACCTACAAGGTGACGCTGCCCCAGGGCATTCCAGAAGCAAACTTCTGGTCGTTCACGCTCTATGACAACCAGTCGCGCTCGATGCTCGACACGCCTCAGCGTTACCCACGCGCCGGCAGCCAGAGCTACCCGTCTCCCGCTGCTGAAGCGAGCGCGGATGGTTCGACAACCGTCTACTTCGGTCCGGGCCAGCCGGACGGCGTCGGGCGCGGCAACTGGATCCAGACCATGCCCGACAAGGGATTTTTCGTCATCCTTCGCCTCTACAGCCCGCTTGAGCCCTTCTTTACGAAGGAATCGCGGCCGAGCGAGATCGAGCTGGTAAATTGAAGCGACTATCCCGAATCTGAGAGGGCGGGCAGCCCGGCCACCTGATCGGTGGCCGGGCTGCGTGTGAATGGTTGGACGGCACCTCTCAAGCGTGACTATCGAACGCCCTGTCGAAATGAACAGCCCACCCCGGTCGATTTGATAATCGATCTTAGCGCGGACACATGGTTCTAGATGGCGGTTCCCACCCTCTCCGGCCGGATGGCGGACTTCCGCTTCCCGCCCTTCGCAGACGGTCTGGCCGTATGGATCGCGCCAGAAGCGGCCACGGGACGGCCTTCCCTCGGATACTCGCACACACGCCGCCCAGAACGGGATCGATCGTGATCCGGTCCTCCGGGTGCCGAGTCCGCTTTCGGGCAAGGTCAGATCGTCGGAAATGTCCGCTCCGGGGAAGCCGGCAGCGCCGGCGATGGTCCGCAATGAGCCGAATGCAGTCAGTCGGCCAAAGATCCGACAGGTCAGGATAAGTGGCGCGCCGGGTCAAAATTATCAAGCGACATCCGGATCTCGGCCGGAGTGGATTACGCCAAGGTTTCTGCAGGGCCGGTGGTGACGCTCAACGTCAATTCCATCGGCGCCAAACCCCTCCCTCTACCCCCTCCTTTTGCGGGAGGGGGAGGATAGAAGGGACAGGCCGGCCCAAACGGCGGTGTTCTGCAAAGGTCCCGCAATCCCCGCGTCAAGCCCGGGGAGGAGAGGCAACGCGGCTGTCATCGCCGAAGGTGCAGGGTCTACTCCGCGCCGGCCGCGGCCAAAGCCTGGGTCAGGTCGGCGACCAAATCCTCGACATGCTCGATGCCGATCGAGACGCGGATGGTGGCGTCGGAGATGCCGATCCGCTCCCGCGTCTCCTTCGGCACGCCGGAATGCACCGTGGTCGCGGGGTGGCAGACCAGGGATTCGGTGCCGCCGAGGCTGACCGCCAGCTTGAAGATCCTGAGCGCGTTGAGGAAGCGGAAGGCCTCGGCCTCGCCGCCCTTGATGTCGAAGGAGAAGGTGGTGCCGGCGCCGGTGCATTGCCGGTCGAACACCGCCCGCTCCGGGCTGCCGTCCGGCAGCAGCGCCGGGTAGTAGACCGCGGCGACCTGCGGATGCTCGGCCAGGAACCGGGTCACGGTCTCGGCGTTGCGGCAGGCCGCGGTCATGCGCAGCGACAGCGTCTCCAGCGACCGCGCGATCATCCAGGCCGAATGCGGGTCGAGCTGGGTGCCGATGGCACCGCGCAGCAGCTTGACCTGCCGGATCTGGTCGCGCCGGCCCAACACCGCGCCGGCCACCAGGTCGCTGTGGCCGCCGACATATTTGGTCAGGGAATAGACCACGATGTCGGTGCCGTGCCGGATCGGCTTCTGGAAGATCGGGCCGAGCAGGGTGTTGTCGCAGACCACCACCGGGGTGTGGCCCTGCTTCGCCCCGATCTCGTCGGCGACGGCGCGCACCAGCTCGAGATCGACCAGGGTGTTGAGCGGGTTCGACGGCGATTCGACCAGGATCACCGAGACCCGGCCCTTGGCCGTCGCCTCGTCGGCCGCGGCCCGGATCACGGCGCCGTCGACGCCGTCGGGGAAGCCGACCGCGCCGATCTGGAACGGCGCCAGGGTGCGGGCGATCAGCGTCTCGGTGCCGCCATAGAGCGGCTGGCTGTGCAGGATGACGTCGCCCGGCCGGGCGAAGGCCAGCAGCGTGGTCGCGATCGCCGACATGCCGCTGGAGAAGATGCCCGCCGCCTCCGCCCCCTCATAGATCGCCAGCCGGTCCTCGACGATCTCGCTGTTGGGGTGGTTGAAGCGGGTGTAGACCAGCCCGGCATCGACGCCCGGCTTCGGCTCGCGCCGGCCGGCGGTGTAGTCGAAGAAGTCGCGCCCGTCCTCGGCCGATTTGAAGACGAAGGTCGAGGTCAGGAACACCGGCTGCTTGACCGCGCCCTCGGACAGGGTCGGGTCATAGCCATAGCCGAGCATCAGCGTCTCGGGGTGCAGCTTGTGGTTGCCGATGCGGTCCTTGCGGTAGCCCGATCCGGCCATGGGAGTCTCCTGGGAAAGTGTTGGCGCGGAGACTACCCCGGATCGCCCCGCGGCAACCATGGCTCAGTGGTCGTAGCCCTCGCCCGCCTTCACCTTGCCGCGGAACACCCAATAGGCATAGGTGGTGTAGACCAGGATCAGCGGGATCAGGAAGGCGACGCCGATCAGCAGGAACAGCTGCGACGAGGCCGGGGCGGCGACGTCCCAGATGGTCAGGTCCGGCGGCACCACCTTGGGCCACAGGCTGATGGCCAGGCCGGTGTAGCCGAGCACGAACAGCGCCATGGTGTAGAGGAACGGCCCGTAATCCGAGCCGCGCTGCAGCGACAGCCACAGCCGCCAGGCGAACACCGCCACCAGGATCGGCACCGGGGCGAAATACGCGATGTTCGGCCAGGTGAACCAGCGCTCGGCTATCGACCGGTCGAGGAACGGCACCCACAGGCTGACCACCGCCATGAAGAACAGCACGCCGAGCAGCAGGCGGAGGGTGGCGTCGCGGGCCCAGGCCTGCAGCGGCCCTTCGGTCTTCAGCACCAGCCAGGCGGCGCCGAGCAGGCCGTAGCCTAGCACCAGGGCGATGCCGGTCATCAGGCTGAAGGGCGAGATCCAGTGGAACGCCCCACCGGTGTACTGGGTGCCGGAGACCGGGAAGCCCTGGACGAAGGTGCCCAGCACGACGCCCTGGAAGAAGGTGGCGAGCAGGCTGCCGCCGGCGAAGGCCACGGTCCACAGCCATTTGCTGGTGTGCGCCTTGAACCGGAACTCGAAGGCGACGCCGCGGAAGATCAGCCCCATCACCATGAAGGTGATCGGCAGGTACAGCGCCGGCAGGATGATCGAGAAGGCGACCGGGAACACCGCCAGCAGGACGACGCCGCCGAGCACCAGCCAGGTCTCGTTGCCGTCCCAGATCGGCGCGACCGAGCTCATCATCAGGTCGCGGTCCTCCTCGGTGCGGGCCCAGGGGAAGAGGATGCCGACGCCGAGGTCGAACCCGTCCATCAGCACATACATGAACACCCCGACGGCGGCGATCGCGGCCCAGATCAGGGGCAGGACGGTCGGAATCGTCCAGACATCCGGCGTCATGGCTTCACTCCCGGGATTCGAAGGTGGCGTCGGGCAGCGAGAACGGCCGCGCCGGGGTCTTGAAGGTCTCCTCGCGATCGGATTCGGCGGCTTCCGGCCCGATCCGCACCAGCTTGACGATGTAGTAGACGGCGGAGCCGAGCAGGATGGCGTAGATCAGCACGAACAGGACCAGCGACAGCAGCACGCTGCCGCCGCCGACCGGGGACAGCGCGTCCGCCGTGCGCAGGATGCCCTGCACCGCCCAGGGCTGGCGGCCGATCTCGGTGGTGAACCAGCCGGCGATCACGGCGACGAAGCCGGAGGGCAGCATCACCACCATGAAGCGCTGGAACCAGCGGCTGTCGTAGAGCCGGCCGGTCGCCCGCAGCCACAGGCCGAGCAGGGCGGCGCCGAGCATCAGGAAGCCCAGGCCCACCATGATCCGGAAGGTCCAGAACACGATCGCGACCGGCGGCCGCTGGTCGGCCGGGAAGTCCTTCAGCCCCTGCACCGAGCCGTCCCAGCTGTGGGTCAGGATCAGCGATCCGAGATGCGGGATCTCGAGCACGAAGTCGTTCTTCTCGCCGCTCTGGTCGGGCCAGGCGAACAGGATCAGCGGCACGTCCGAGCCGGTCTGCCAATGCGCCTCGATCGCCGCCAGCTTGACCGGCTGGTGCTCGCGCACCTCCAGCCCCGCCTGGTCGCCGATGACGATCTGCACCGGCGCCAGCACCGCGATCAGCCACAGCGCCATCGAGAAGGCCTGGCGCGATTCCAGCACGCTGCGGCCGCGCAGCAGGTACCAGGCCGAGACGCCGGCGATGACGAAGGCGGTGGTCAGATAGGCCGCCACCACCGTGTGCAGGAAGCGCACCGGGAAGGACGGGTTGAACACAATCTGAAGCCAGTCGGCCGGGACCAGGACGCCGTCCGCCACCTCGTAGCCCGCCGGGGTGTGCAGGAAGGAGTTGGCCGACAGGATCCAGAAGGCGGAGATGGCGGTGCCGACCGCGACCGCGGCGGTGGCGCCGAAATGGACGATTCGCGGCACCTTGTCCCAGCCGAACAGCATGATGCCGAGGAAGCCGGCCTCGAGGAAGAAGGCGGTCACCACCTCATAGCCGAGCAGCGGCCCGAGGATGCTGCCGCCGGCCCGGGTCAGGCCGGCCCAGTTCGTGCCGAACTGGTAGGTCATGACGATGCCGGTGACGACGCCGACGCCGAAGGAGACGGCGAAGATCTTGATCCAGAACTTGTAGAGGGTCCGGTATTCGGCCCGCCCGGACTTCAGATACAGCCCCTCGAGCACCGCCAGCCAGCTGGCAACGCCGATGGTGAAGGCCGGGAACAGGAAATGGAACGAGACGACGAAGGCGAATTGGAACCGGGACAGGAGGACTGGATCGAGATCCATGACAAGTCTCCTTCGGCGACCGACTGGCTCCAGTCGCCTTATTTCTTGGCTCGGAAAGAATATGCCACGATTCCTCCGATCGCCCACCAACTTCCCGACGTGCCATAAGGCCCCAGCCGGGCGACACGTCGCAGCGCAGCGAAGCGGCTGGGCATGCTAAGGCTGCGGCTTCGGCCCCGGCTGTTCAGGCCGCGGGCGGGGGGTTATGCTCGGCCCCATGAGCTTCACCGACGCCCAGATCAAGCGCTATGCGCGCCACATCCTGCTGCCCGAAGTCGGCGGCAAGGGTCAGGAGAAACTGCTGGCCGCGCGGGTGCTGGTGATCGGCGCCGGCGGCCTCGGCTCACCCCTTCTGCTGTACCTCGCCGCCGCCGGCATCGGCACCATCGGGATCTGCGACGACGACCTGGTCGAGCTGAGCAACCTGCAGCGCCAGGTGGTGCACGACACCACCACGCTGGGCCGGCTCAAGGTCGACAGCGCCATCACCCGCCTCCAGGCGCTGAACCCGGAGGTCACGGTCGAGCGCTTCGCCGAGCGGCTGACCGCGGCCTCGGCGCTGGAGCGGGTGGCCGCCTTCGACATCGTGGTCGACGGCAGCGACAACTTCGCCACCCGCTACCTGCTGAACGATGCCTGCTACCTGGCGCAGCGGCCGCTGGTGTCGGCCGCGATGCTGCGCTTCGAGGCGCAGCTGTCGACCTTCAAGGCGCATCTCGGCGACCCGCATCCCTGCTATCGCTGCCTGTTCCCGGCGCCGCCCGACCCGGGCACGGTGCCGAGCTGTTCCGAGGCCGGGGTGTTCGGCGCCCTGCCGGGCGTGCTGGGTTCGATGCAGGCGATCGAGACGATCAAGGAGATCCTGGGCATCGGCGAAGGCCTGTCCGGCCGGCTGCTGCTGTACGACGCGTTGGAGGCACGGCTGCGCGAGATCGCCCTGCCGCGCGACCCGGACTGCCCGCTGTGCGGCGACAGCCCTTCGATGACCGACCTGTCGCATCACCATGGCTGATGGTCCGGCCGGGATCGGCGCGCTGTCGATCGTGGTGTTCGACGGCCGCTTCGACCGGGTGCATTACGCCCTGGTCCTGGCCAGCGCCGCCGCCGCGACCAACCGCCGGGCGACGCTGTTCTTCACCGGTCCGGCGCTGCGGGCGCTGCTGCCCGAGGGCTGGCGCCGGCTGGACGGCGGCGCCGAGGCGCAGGAGGCGGAGTTCGCCGCCCGCCGGGTGGCGACCTTCGCCGAGCTGCTGGAGGCCTGCCAGGCGCTGGGCGTGCGCTTCATCGCCTGCGAGATGGGGCTGCGAGCGCTCGGCCTCGCCGCTGCCGACCTGGCGGTGCCGGCCGAGATCGCCGGCGTCGTCACCCTGCTGGCCGAATCGCCGCGCGACGGCCAGCTGCTGTTCATCTGACCGGCCGGCGGCCTGTCAGGACACGGGCACGCGGAACTGGAAGGACGGTGTCGAGGTCAGCCGGTCGCTGCGGCTCCCCGACGGGCCGTTGGTCGAGAGCTGCATCGACCGGGTGTCGCTGCTGAGCGGCCCGGCGAAGACGAAGCTGGCATTCACCCGCGAGCGCGGCGCGACCTGCACTTCCGGATTGTCGACCGGCGGCACGAAGGGATGGGCGCGACCCCTGTCGTCCACCAGCGCCAGGCTGCCGCCGTGGTTGAGCGAAACGGCCCGGTCGGTCAGGTTGAGGATGCTGGCGGAGATGATGACGCTGTCGGCCCGGTAGGTGATGCCGGTCAGCATCATCGCCACGCCGCTCGGATGCGCCTGCTCCTGCTCGAGCCGGACGGTGCGGCCCGCCTCCTGGCCGGAAGGTGCCGCGGGGGCCGCTGGAAACGCCGCGGGCGCCGGCGCCGGCTGTTCCGGGCGTGACGGCAGGCCGGGCTTGACCAGCGGCTGGGCCGGGGTGGGGG
This sequence comes from Inquilinus sp. OTU3971, assembly GCF_038440215.1. Classification (NCBI taxonomy): domain Bacteria; kingdom Pseudomonadati; phylum Pseudomonadota; class Alphaproteobacteria; order Rhodospirillales; family Rhodospirillaceae; genus Inquilinus; species Inquilinus sp. OTU3971. The sequence goes on from NZ_JASATH010000226.1 coordinate 7,652, forward strand.
TCGACGGAGCCCGAAGGGTGGGCACCTGCAACGGGTCGTCCAGCAGCGAACTCTGGGCCTGAGCCGCCGTCGCGGCCGCCGTCACGGCAAGCGCGATGAGAGTCGGCCACAACTTCATCAAAAATCCTCCCAGTCTCATTGCCTGTTCAACCCGCGGTTGGCCCTGCTGTTCCGCCGGTGGAATATCTGCAAGATGCTTTCCCAATAACAAAACAATGATACCGTGTATCGGATTCGGTGCCTGCCGCGCGACAGAGCATACAAGCATATTTTGATCAAAGCCGAAGGAGACGGGCCAATCATGTCGGGTTCCTGGACCGCACGCCGGCATCGCGCCCCCGCCATCGCCCTGGGTCTCCTCCTCCTCGCCGGCTGCAATGAATCCTCCGAGAAGCAGGCCCAGGCGCCGCAGATGCCGCCGCCGGCCGTCGGCGTCGTCACCGCCGCCAAGCGGCCGGTGGCCGCGGGCGTCACCTTCGTCGGCCGGGTCCAGGCGGTGAACAAGGTCGACCTGGTGGCCCGGGTCGAAGGCTTCCTGCAGCAGCGCAACTACACCGAAGGCCAGGAGGTGAAGGCCGGCGAGATGCTGTTCGTGCTGGAGAAGGATACCTACCAGGCCGCGGTCGACCAGGCCCAGGCCAACCTCGTCAGCGCCCAGGCCAATGCCGACAACGCCAAGCTGCAGGCCGACCGCGCCCGCGACCTGATCAAGAACCAGAACGTCTCGCAGGCGACGCTGGACGACCGCATCGCGGCCGAGAAATCGGCGAACGCGTCGGTGCAGCAGAACCAGGCGGCGCTGGAGCAGGCGCAGATCAATCTCGGCTACACCGACATCAAGGCACCGTTCGACGGCCGGGTCGGCATCTCCACCTTCAGCGTCGGCGCGCTGGTCGGGCCCAGCAGCGGTGCCCTGGCCACCATCGTCAGCCAGGACCCGATCTACGTCACCTTCCCGGTCAGCGACCGCTTCATCCAGGACGTGCAGCAGGCGAGCGGGTCCGGCAGGATCGAGCCGCAGGACGTGGTGGTGAAGCTGACGCTGGCCAACGGGTCGGAGTACCCGCAGACCGGCAAGATCGACTTCACCGACGTCAAGGTCGACCAGAACACCGACACGCTGATGGTGCGGGCGGTCTTCGCCAACCCGAACCGGATCCTGACCGACGGGCAATACGCCCGGGTGACGGCGGAGCGGAAGGACCCGGTCGAGGCGCTGGTGATCCCGCAGCGCGCGATCCTGTCCGACCAGACCGGCAGCTACGTGCTGGTGGTCGGCGAGGGCAACAAGGCTGCGGCCAAGCACATCACCACCGGCGCCAACCAGGGCGCCGACGTGGTGGTGCAGCAGGGGCTGAATGACGGCGACGTCGTCATCGTCGACGGCATCCAGAAGGTGCGCCCGGGCCAGGAGGTCAACCCCGCGCCGGCAGCAGCCGAGGCGGCGCCGGCCAAGCCGGCGGGGAACTGACCCGATGCTGTCCTCGATCTTCGTCGATCGCCCGCGCTTCGCGATCGTCATCGCGATCGTCATCACCCTGGCCGGGCTGATCGCGATCCGCAGCATCCCGATCGCCCAGTTCCCCGACATCGTGCCGCCGCAGGTCTCGGTCTCGGGCTCCTATCCCGGCGCCAGCGCCGCCGTGGTCGAGGCGACCGTGGCGCAGCCGATCGAGGCCCAGGTCAACGGCGTCGACAACATGCTGTACATGTCGTCGACCAGCGGCAGCGACGGCTCCTATTCGCTGACCATCAGCTTCGCTGTCGGCACCGACCCGGACATCAACACCGTCAACGTCCAGAACCGGGTGGCGCTGGCCGAGCCGAAGCTGCCCAGCGAGGTGACGGCCCAGGGCCTGACGGTCAAGAAGCAGTCCTCGGCGATCCTGCAGCTGGTCACCATCTATTCGCCGGACAAGAGCCAGGACGCGCTGTTCCTGAACAACTACGCGATCATCAACGTGGTCGATTCGCTGGCCCGCGTCACCGGCGTCGGCCAGGCTTCGCTGTTCGGCACCCTGAACTACGCGATGCGGATCTGGTACAGCACCGATCAACTGACCAGCTTCGGCCTGACCCCGAACGACATCGTCACCGCGGTGCAGGGCCAGAACGTGCAGGCCGCCGTCGGCCGCCTGGGCGCCCAGCCGATGCCGGACACGCAGCAGATCCAGGTGACGCTGCAGACGCTGGGCCGGCTGACCGACGTCAAGCAGTTCGAGAACATCATCCTGCGCGCCAACCCGGACGGGTCGGTGGTGCGGCTGAAGGACGTGGCGCGGCTGGAGCTGAACGCCCAGTCCTACGACACCACCTCGCGCCTGAACGGCGTGCCGGCCGCGGTGATCGGCATCTACCAGTCGCCCGGCTCCAACGCCGTCGCCGCCGCCGAGGGCGTGCGGGCGGAGATGGAGCGGCTGAAGGACCGCTTCCCCGCCGGGGTCGACTACCGGATCACCTACGACACCACCGTCTTCGTCACCGAGACGATCAGCGAGGTGATCCACACCCTGGTCGAGGCCTTCATCCTGGTCGCGATCGTGGTGTTCGTGTTCCTCGGCAACCTGCGCGCCACGCTGATCCCGATCATCGCGGTGCCGGTGTCGCTGGTCGGCACCTTCGCCGTGCTGCTGGCCTTCGGCTTCTCCGCCAACACCATCTCGATGTTCGCCATGATCCTGGCGATCGGCATCGTCGTCGACGACGCCATCGTCGTGGTCGAGAACGTCGAGCGGGTGATGGCCGAGACCGGGCTGCCGGCCAAGGAGGCGACCAAGCTGGCGATGCGCGAGATCACCGCGCCGATCATCGCCATCACCCTGGTGCTGCTGTCGGTGTTCGTGCCGGTCGGCTTCATCCCCGGCATCACCGGCGCGCTGTACTCGCAATTCGCCGTCACCGTGTCGGTGGCGATGCTGATCTCGGCGTTGAACGCGCTGACGCTGAGCCCGGCGCTGTGCGGCGTGTTCCTGAAGCCGCACCAGCCCGGCCACCGCCCCGGCCTGTACGGCCGGATCATGGGCCGGGTGTCCGGCGGCATCGACAAGGTGCGCGACGGCTATGCCTGGGTCGTCGCCCGGCTGGTGCGGCTGGCGGTGCTGTCGATCGTGCTGATCGCGGCGTTCGGCGGGCTGGCCTGGCTGCTCAACAGCGCCACCCCGACCGGCTTCCTGCCGGACGAGGACCAGGGCCTGTTCTTCGTCGAGATGAAGCTGCCGCCGGCCGCCACTGTCAGCCGGACCACCCAGGTGACCGAGCAGGTCGAGGCGCTGGTCAGGGACATCCCCGGCGTCGCCGACATCACCGGCGTGGTCGGCCGCAGCTTCATCGACGGCCTGGCCGAGCCGAACGCCGCCTTCCTGGTGGTGGCGCTGAAGCCGTTCGACGAGCGGGTCAAGGAAGGGATCACGGTGTTCAACGTGATCCGCCAGGTGGCGATCCGCACCGCCGGGGTGCGCGACGCGCTGATCATCCCCTTGAACCTGCCGCCGATCATCGGCCTCGGCACCGCCGGCGGCTTCCAGTACCAGCTCGAGGATCTCGAGGGCAAAAGCCCGAACGAGCTGGCGGCGGTGGCCCAGGGGCTGGTGGTGGCGGCCAACCAGACGCCGGGCCTGACCCAGGTCTTCACCTCCTACAACGCCAACACGCCGCAGATCTTCCTCAACCTGGACCGCGAGAAGGCGCAGAATCTCGGCGTCGGCGTCAGCGCCATCTTCAACGCGCTGCAGGCGACGCTGGGCGGTTTCTACATCAACGACTTCAACCTGTTCGGCCGCACCTGGCAGGTGATCGCCCAGGGCGAGGCCGACGACCGCCGCACGGTTGACGACATCTACCGGATCTATGTCCGCTCCTCGACCGGCCAGATGGTGCCGATGCGGTCGCTGGTCGACGCGCAGCAGCAGCTCGGGCCGCTGTTCATCACCCGCTACAACAACTACCGGGCGGTGAACATCCTGGGCAGCGCCGCGCCGGGCTTCAGCTCGGGCGAATCGCTGGCGGCGATGACCCGGGTCTCGGCCGCCACCCTGCCCGCCGGCTACGGCTTCGAATGGACCGGCACCGCGCTGCAGGAGCTGGAGGCGGCGGGCCAGACCGGCTTCATCCTCGGCCTTGCCGTGCTGTTCGCCTATCTGTTCCTGGTGGCGCTGTACGAGAGCTGGTCGATCCCGATCGGCGTGCTGCTGTCGGTCATCGTCGGCATCGTCGGCGGCCTGGCGGCGCTGTGGATCGCCGGGCTGTCGAACGACGTCTACGCCCAGATCGGCATCGTCGTGCTGATCGCCCTGGCCAGCAAGAACGGCATCCTGATCGTCGAATTCGCCAAGGCCAAGCGCGAGGAGGGGTCGTCGATCGCCGATGCCGCGATCGAGGGCGCCCGGCTGCGCTTCCGGCCGGTGATGATGACCAGCTTCGCCTTCATCCTCGGCCTGGTGCCGCTGGTGACGGCGGCGGGCGCGGCTGCGGCCAGCCGGCGCGGCGTCGGCACCTCGGTGTTCGGCGGCATGATCGCGGCCTCGGCGATCGGCATCTTCCTGATCCCGATGCTCTACGTCACCCTGCAGCATGTCCGCGAATGGGTGCATGAGAAGCTGCTGGGCGGCTCGATCGCGCCGAAGCCGCGGGCCGCCGAGGCGCCGGGCACACCGGCCGAATGAAACAGGGGGGGGCCGCCCGGGGCCGCCCGGTGGGTTTTGGGGGGAAATGCCCCCCCCGCCCCCGG
>NZ_JASATH010000227.1:0-12288 GCF_038440215.1 Inquilinus sp. OTU3971
CAACTTTCTCAGATCCAAAGCCCCGATGCACCCTCTCAGTGTGAGAATTCCGGGTTAGCGCTCGAACAGTTTCGTTGAGCGCGCAGGTTTCCGTCCGGGAAATGCAAGATCGGGCGCGGCTCGCCGCCCTGATCGCGGGGGCGGAAATCGAGGAATGCGGCGCCGGGCGGCGGTCCGCCGCACCCGGCGCCGCCTCGGTTTCACAGCACGAAGTCGGCGGCGACCAAGCCGATGACGCCGGTCAGTTGGATGTGGAAATCGGAGACGCCATCGCCATTGAGATCGCCGGCGATGGTGGTGACGGCACCGTCGGAGGCATAGCGCAGCTGGCCGGCGACGCCGGTATAGGGGCTTGTGCCGATGAAGCTGAAGACCTGGTTCCCGGCGGCGCCGGTGTTGGCGTCGATCGCAGCCAGGTCGATCTTGTCGGCCTGCACGTGGCTGAAATCTGTGATCCGGTCGGCATTGGTCCCGACCGGGCTATCGGCTGCGCGGGCATAGACGAAGCGGTCCGCCCCGGCACCTCCGGTCAGCGTGTCCTTGCCGCCGGCCCCGGTGAGCACGTCGTTGCCGTTCCAGCCCTGCAGCACATTGGCACCGCCGTTGCCGGTGAGGCTGTCGTTGCCCTGGCTCCCCGACAGGTTCTCGATGTCCTGCAGGTCGTCGCCCTCGGCGTCGCCGCCGGTGTTGGGACCGCCGGTCGCGAGACTGGCCGAGACCCCGACCGCGCCGGTGTAGTAGCTGGCGGTGTCGGTGCCGTCGCCGCCGTTCAGGTAGTCCGCCCCGGCGCCGCCGCGGAGCACATCGTTGCCGCCATTGCCGTTGATGAAGTCGGTGCTGGCGCTGCCCGTGACGGTGTCGCCGCCCGACCCGCCGAAATATTCGAGGCTCTCGACATTGATCGCGATCATGCCGTTGCTGCCGGTGGCGGAGGTACCGCTGAAGGTCAGGGTCATCCCAACCGTCTCGTCGCTGTCATTGACCGAGATCCGGTCGATGCCGGCGCCGCCGTCGATGCGGTCCACCACCAGGCCGGCGGCCACCGCTGTGGCCGGGGCGATGTTCCCGCCGCCGACGAACAGCCGGTCGCCGGGCGACAGCACGTCGTCGCCCGCCCCCCCGGCCAGGATGTCGCTGCCAGCACCGCCGGCAAGGTCGTCATTCCCGGCCCCGCCTGTGATGGTCTCGGCGCCGGAGCCGCCGTAATAGCTCAAGGTCTCGACATTGATCGCCGAGATCCCGAGCAGGCCGATGCTGACGCTGGTGCCGACGAGCGCCGCGGTGACGTTCTGATCGCCCCCGCGGTAATCGATGACCAGCCTGTCGGCCCCGGCCCCGCCATCGACCGAGTCGAGAATGCCGGCCTGGATGGTGTCGTTGCCGTCGCCGCCGAGCAGTTCGTCGCGGGCCCCATCCTCGACCGACAGGTAGTAGGGCGCCGTGACGCCCTGGACGCCGCCGAACAGCTGGTCGCCGCCGGCGCCGCCTTCAAGCCGGTCGCCGCCGGCACCGCCATATTGGATGTCGTCGCCCGTGCCGCCGCGGAGGTCGTCGACTCCGTCGCCGCCGAACAGCCAGTCGGTGCCGACGCCGCCGTCGAGCGTGTCGTTGCCAGCGCCGTCGAACAGCCGGTCGTTGCCGTCGAGGCCGGTGAGGACGTCGTTGCCGTCGCCGCCGAAAAGATCGTTCGCGCCGGCCGAGCCGGTCAGCGTGTCGCCGAGGGCCGAGCCCACGAGGTCCTCGACATCGCCGGAGATCAGGTCCCCTTGGGCGTCGCCGCCGAATCCGGCGCCGCCGATGGTGGCGGTCACGCCCGCCGCGCTGCCCCAATAGCTGACCGTATCGAAGCCGGCGCCGCCGACCAGCAGATCGGCCCCGGCCCCGCCCCAGAGCGTGTCGTTGCCGTCGTCCCCGTAGACCGCGTCGGCGCCGCCGAGGCCGTAGAGCTCGTCATTGCCGCCGAGGCCGTGAATGACATCGTCGCCGCCCGTGCCGAGAATGAGATCGTCGCCCGGGGTTCCCGAGAAAATAGCCATGCCCAATCTCCCAGTCGAAGACGGCAAGCAATTCTACACAAAGAGCGGATGCTCCATGAAACGGGATCGCAACTATGGCGGACCCCGGCCCGAGCGGCTCGAGGCTCCAGGATAGACGCCGACCAGATCCTTGTCGCCGCAGGAACGGCAGGACTGCGACGCCATGGCCCGGACAGCCGGGCTGGCCGCGGCTGCAAACCCGGTTAAGATCGTCCCGGCCCGCTCGACACGACAGGACCCGATCCATGGTGCAGCACGGTCGAACCCCAGGCATCCGGCGCAGCGCCGCCCTTACCGCCGCGTTGCTGCTTGGCCTGCTGTCCGCCGCCCGGGCGGAGCCGGCCTTCACCGACCCCTGGCCGGCGGTCGGCGATGCCGCCGGGCGGATCGTGGCGGTGCCGAGCCACAGCCCCTTCGTGCCGTCCGAGATCGGACCCGACGCCCCGGCCACCCCGGCCCGCGTCACCTACTACCCGCCTGCCGGCGCTGACGCGGCGCACAAGGCACCGGCCGTGGTGCTGCTGCACGGCGCCGCCGGCATCGACGAGCACCGCGAGCCGACCTATGCCCGGCAGCTGGCGGCGATGGGCATCGGCGCCGCCGTCGTCGACGTGTTCGGCGCCCGCCGCGACCTGGCCACCAGCTTTACCGACCGGGTGATCCAAATCACCGAGACCATGGCCCTGGCCGACGCCTATGCCACCCTGGCCTGGCTGAAGGCGCGGCCGGAGATCGACGGCAGCCGGGTGGCCGTGTGGGGCTTCTCTTACGGCGCCATGGCCAGCATCGTCGCCACCAACGCCGCGATCGCCGACCGCTTCGCGGCCCTCTACCGGCTGGGCGACACCCGCTTCGCCGCCCATGTCGCCTTCTACGGCCCCTGCATCATCGGCTTCGCGGAGCCGCGCACCACCGGCGCGCCGGTGCTGATGGCCTGGGGCGACCGCGACGCCATCATGGACCCGGCCGACTGCCAGGCCACGGCGGCCACGCTGCGCCAGGGCGGGTCGCGGGTGCAGACCATCACCTATCCCGGCGCCGTGCATCAATGGGACGGCAGCCGCCCGGGACCGCGGCCGATCGGCCGGCTGCTGAACGACTGCGACTTCGAGGTCGAGCGCGACCTGACGGTGCGCGACGGCAATCTCGGCCTCGCCATGGGCGGCAGCTTCACCCGCAAGCTGATCCTGGCCAATTGCGTCGGCAGCGAGGGCTATCTGATCGGCCGAGACGATGCCGTGCGCGCCCGGTCGGACCGCGACGTGGCCGCCTTCCTGTCGGCCGCCTTCGGCCTGGCCCAGCGCAGCTGATGCCCGCACTGCACCGGCTGATCGCGGCATTGACCCCGCTGGTGCCGGCCTTGCGCGCTTTGGCGCCGCGGCCGGTGTCGGCGGCGGAGCGGCTGGCCGCCCTCCCGACCGCCGGCCTGCCGCTGTCGCGCCCGGTCGACATCCGCTGGAATAGCCACCAGATCCCCTTCGTCGAGGCCGAGACCGACGGCGACCTGGCGGTGGCGCTGGGCCTGGTCCACGCCCATCTGCGCGGCGGCCAGATCGCGCTGATGAAGCGGGTGGCGCAGGGCCGGCTGTCGGAGATCGCTGGGCCGGTGGCGCGCGACATCGACCATGCGCTGCGCATCCTCGACTACGGCCACGCCGCCGACACGGTGATCGACCGGATGCCGGAAGACAGCCGCGCCTTCGCCGAGGCCTTCGTCACCGGCGTCAACGCCTGCCACGCGCTGGAGCGGGCGCCGCCGCCGGAATTCGCCCTGCTGGGGCTGCGGCACGAGCCCTACACGCTGCGCGACCTGTGGAGCATCGGCCGGCTGGCCGGCAGCGACATCAACTGGGTGGCCTATTTCGGCCTGCTGCGCGAGCGCGGCACGCCCGGCTTCGCCGAAGCCTGGGCCCGCACGCTGAAGGCCGGCGCCAACGCCGTCACCAGCTTCACCCTCGACAGCCAGCAGGCGGCGCTGGCCACCCTGCTGACCGCGACCGGCCGCACCGGCAGCAACAGCGTCGCCGTGGCCGCGTCGCACAGCGCCACCGGCGGGGCGATGATCGCCAGCGACCCGCATCTGTCGCTGTCGCTGCCGAACCTCTGGCTCGTCGCCGGCATGCGCTCGCCCGGCTACCACATGGCCGGGCTCATGGTGCCGGGCCTGCCCTTTGTCGCGGTCGGCCGCAGCCTGCACCTGGCCTGGGGCGGCACCAACATGCGGGCGGCGTCGAGCGACCTGTATGACGTCGGCGCCCTGCCGGAAGCGGAGATCGAGACCCGCGAGACGGTGATCCGCACCCGGTTCTGGCGGCGGGCCCGACGCAGGGTCCGGCGCAGCCGCTTCGGCCCGATCGTCAGCGACGCCAAGGTGGCGTGCAGCCGGCCGGGCGACACCATCGCCCTGCGCTGGATCGGGCATGAGGCGACCGACGAGGTCACCGCCCTTCTGCGCGCCAGCCGCGCCACCACGCCGGAAGGGTTCCGCGCCGCCTTCGCCGGCTTCGGCGTCTCGGCCCAGAACATGCTGGTGGCCGGGGCGGACGGGCGGATCGGCCAGATCATGGCCGCGACCTTGCCGGTGCGCACCCGCTTCCCGCCGGCGGATCCGGTGCTGGACGCCGGCGACCCGGACACCCATTGGCATGGGCTGGTCGACGCCCCGGCCCTGCCCTGGACCGCCGACCCGCCGGACGGGCTGCTGGCCACCGCCAACAACCGGCCGACCGACACCGCCCTGCCGGTCGGCTTCTTCTTCTCCGCCGATGAGCGGGTGCGACGGCTCTACGCCCTGCTGCGCGCCAAGGACCGGCTAGCGCCCGAGGATCTGGCGGCGCTGCAGGCCGACACGGTGTCGCCGGACTCAGGCGTCCTGGCGCGGCATCTGGTCGAGGCGATCCGCGCGGCCGGAATCGGCGGCGAGCAACCCGCCTTCCTCGACAGGCTGGCCGGCTGGGACGGTGACTACGCCGCCGGGTCGGCCGGCGCCCCGGCCTTCGAGGCGCTGCTGCACCATCTGGTGCCGCGGGTCTATGGCGCTGACTCGCACGACGCCATGCCGCGGCTGATGGCGCAGTGGAACGCGATCACCGCCTTCCTCGCCGACGACCTGGCGGCGCTGGCGCCGGAGCGGCGCCGCCAGGTGCTGGCCGAGGCGGTCGGGCTGGCGGCGATCGATACCGCCCCGATCCCGAGCTGGGGCGAGATGCACCGGATGCGGGTGGCGCATATCCTGGCCGCCCTGCCGGTGCTGGGCCGGTTCTTCGTCTTTGGCGACTACCCGACCGGCGGGTCGCGCGAGACGCCGATGAAGACGGCGCACGGGCTGGTGCGCGGCCGGCACAACGCCAGCTACGGCTCGATGGCCCGGCATGTCGCCGACATGTCCGATCCCGATTCCAGCTGGGTCACGCTGTTCGGCGGCCAGGACGGCTGGCTCGGAAGCGAAGGGCTGACCGACCAGATCCCGCTTTGGCGCGAGCGCCGGTCGATCCGCCTGCCGCTGCGGCCGGAGACGGTGGCGCGGGAGTTCCCGACCCTCACGCGCCTGTCGCCGCGATGATCGACGCCACCCCGGCCTTCCGGCTGGCGGCGGCGCTGCGGCGCCGGCGGCTGCAGCGGCTGGACCCGGCGGAGAGCCAGCGCCGCACCCTGCTGCGGCTGCTGCGCCGCGCCGCCGGCACCCGCTTCGGCCGCGACCACGGCTTCGACCGCGTCACCGATGTCGCCGCCTTCCAGGCGGCCGTGCCGCTGCGCCGCTACGAGGCGATGTGGCAGGACTACTGGCAGCCGGCCTTCCCGGTGCTGCAGGACGTGTCCTGGCCCGGCCGCATCCCGTACTTCGCCCTGTCCTCCGGCACCACCAGCGGCACCTCCAAATACGTGCCGGTCAGCGATGCGATGCGCCGGTCCAACACCCGCGCCGCCTTCGACCTGGCCGCCTGGCATCTCGGCGCCCGGCCGGGCAGCCGAATGTTCGGCGGCCGCAGCCTGATCCTGGGCGGCAGCACGACGTTGACCGAGCACGCCCCCGGCGTCTTCAGCGGCGACCTCAGCGGCATCGCCGCCCGCACCCTGCCGCCCTGGGCCCGGCTCTTCGTCTTCCCCGGGCCGGACCTCGCTTTGCTGACCGACTGGGAGGAGAAGCTGGACCGCATCGCCCGCGGGTCGCTGGAGCTGCCGGTCCGCAGCGTCTCCGGCACCACCAGCTGGCTGCTGCTCCTGCTGGAGCGGGTGCGCGAGCTGCGCCGCGGCCGCGGCGACGCGCCCGACCCGCCCTATCCGTCGCTCGACCTGCTGGTGCCCGGCGGCGTCGCCCTGGCGCCCTACAGGCCGCGGCTGGAGCGGCTGATCGCCGGCACCGCGGCCGAGATCCGCGAGGCCTATGCCGCCAGCGAGGGCTTCATCGCGCTGCAGGATGGCGGGGTGGGAGAGGGGCTGCGGCTGAACCTCGACCACGGCCTGTTCCTGGAGTTCGTGCCGGTCGAGGAGCTTGGCTCACCCCGGCCGACCCGGCACTGGATCGCCGACGCCGAGCCGGGGGTGAACTACGCGGTGCTGGTGACCAGCTGCGCCGGCCTGTGGGCCTATGTGCTGGGCGACACGGTGCGCCTGGTCGGCCGCGGCCCGCCCAGGGTGCTGATCACCGGCCGCACCAGCTACGGCCTGTCGGCCTTCGGCGAGCACCTGATCGCCGAGGAGGTCGAGCGCGCCATCGCCGACGCCGCCGCCGCGATCGGCGCCGACATCGCCGATTTCGCGGTGATGGCGGTGTTCCCGGACGACGCCGCACCGGTCGGCCGCCACCGCTGGTTCGTCGAGTTCGCCGACAGGCCCGGCAAGGACGCGGCCGGCCGCTTCGCCGCCACCCTCGATGCCCGGCTGTCGGCACTCAACGACGACTACGCCGCCCACCGCGCCGGTGGCACCGGCATGGGCCCGCCCGAGGTGGTGGCGGTGCCGCCCGGCCGCTTCGCCGCCTGGATGAAGTCCCGTGGCCGCCTGGGCGGTCAGAACAAGGTGCCGCGGCTGATCGCCGATCCCGGGCTGGCGGCCGAGCTGGCGGCGTTCATGGCTGAGTCTTGATGCGGTTCTTGGCGTGACGGGGAACCAGAACCAGCTATAGTAGGCAAAATACCTACTTTCAAAGGTCATCAGATGGACAGAGCCGTTTCAGCCGCAGAGGCCAATCGGAACTTCTCACGGCTCCTGCGCGATGTCCGCGAGGGCCGGAGCTATGTCGTCACGGCCCACGGCAAGCCGGTGGCCCGGATCGTCCCGGCGGCGGGTCACTCGGCCGTAACGGCAGGAGCCCGGACCGCCCTTCTGACGCGTCTCGCGGCACAGGCGCCGGTGGATGTCGGCCGCTGGTCGCGCGACGAGCTCTACGAGCGCGATCGGTGAAGGTCGCGCTCGACACCAATATCCTGGCCTACGCCGAGGGGGTGAACGGAGCCGATCGCGCGGCCGCGGCACGGGGGCTTGTCCAGAAACTGCCGGCCGATGCCGTGGCCCTGCCAGTCCAGGTCCTGGGTGAGCTCTTCCACGTCCTGGTTCGCAAAGCCAAGTGGACGCCAGATGCCGCCCGTACGGCCATTCTCAGCTGGCACGACGCCTTCGCCATCATCGACACGTCGATGGGGATCATGGCGGCAGCCGCTGATCTGGCCCATGATCATCAGCTCGTCATCTGGGATGCCGTAATTCTCGCCGCGGCCGCCGAAGGCAGTTGCAGGCTGCTGCTATCGGAAGACCTGCAGGACGGCTTCACCTGGCGGGGCGTCACCGTCGCCAATCCGTTCGCACCGACCCTGCATGCCCTGCTGGAAGCGTTCCTAGCAGATTGACAGCCGCTCAGGCCGCGCGGTCCATCAGCGTCGGGTCGTCGTTGCGCACGGCGTTCACCCGGGTCGAGACCGGATGGGCCTCGACCGGCAGGTCGGCGGGCGGCGCCAGCAGCGCCTGCAGCTGCGCCGGCGACGCCGATTCCTCGCCGAGCCAGGCCCGCCACTGCTCCGGCTCCAGCATCACCGGCATGCGGTGGTGGATCGGCCGCAGCCGCTCGACCGCGTCGGCGGTGACGATGGTGAAGGTCCGCACCCACTCCTCCGATTGCGGGTCCTTCCAGCCCTCCCACAGCCCGGCGAAGAGCATTGGCCGGCCGTCCAGCCGGCGGACGAAGTGGGGCGTGCGGTCCGGCGCCCATTCGTAGAAGCCGTCGGCCGGGACCAGGCAGCGCCGGGTTTGGAATGCCTTGGCGAAGCTGCGCCGCTCGGCCAGGGTTTCCGACCGGGCGTTGATCAGCTTGGCGCCGCCCTTCAGGTCCTTCTCCCAGCTTGGCACCAGGCCCCAGCGCAGCAGGTCGATCGCCCGCCGCCCGGTCTTGGCATTGAACCGGACCACCGCGAGATCCTGGGTCGGCGCCGCGTTGTAGCGGGCCGGGATGTTCGGGATCGGACCTTCGGCGCCGACGATGGTCGTCAGCTCCTCCGGCGGCAGCTTCTGGACGAATCGTCCGCACATGGTCTCAGGCCGGCATCGGCAGCAGGTAGGGTCCGAGCAGCAGGCCGAACAGCATCATCAGCACCACCAGCGTCACCAGGGTCAGGCCGAAATGGGCGCCGCGCTGGTCCTGCGGCACGCGCAGCACCAGGCCGGTGCCGCGATAGAGGATCGTCAGAGCGTAGCCGATGGCGAGCAGCACCAGCAGCACTGCGGCCGGGCCCGACATCAGCAGCTGCACGCCGGGGCCCAGCATCTCCGCGACATAGACCGGCGTCATCGCCAGCGCCACCAGGACGAAGGCGGCATCGAAGTTGGCGATGGCGCCGAACATCCCGGCGTAGAAGCGGACCACGGCGGCCATGACGAACAGCCCCGCCAGGTTCACCACCACCCGCACCGCCAGGAACAGCACCAAGAGGCCGATCGGCGTCGCCACATCGGAGACCGAGAGCAGCAGCGCCAGCAGCAGGAAGGCGCCGATCGAGGTCAGGACCAGCACCGGCAGCGCATGCTCGCGCACGACGATGCGCCAGTTCGGCGCCGGCACCCCATGGGCGGCCAGCGTGGCGTCGGGCTCGAACAGCATGCCGCGCACGCGGCCCACCACAGCGGCGAGATCCAAAACCGTCTCCAGCACATCGTCGCGGTCCCGCAGGACCGTCCCCCTATGCGAGGGGATATGGCCCTGCCCCCGGAGTGCATGCAACCCCGCGCCTTGCAAGGCCGGGCCGCGCATGCCATGCCTGCCACGATGAAGCGGCAGATGCGACGGAGCAAGCCCGCGGCCCCCGGGTCGCGGCGGGAGATCGAGCTGGTGGTCGAGCGCCTGGGCGGCGGCGGCGACGGTATCGGCACGGTCGACGACCTTCGCGTCTATGTGCCCTTCGCCGCGCCCGGCGACCGGGTGCGCGCCCGGCTTGGCCGGCCGGAGGGCCAGGCCTATCGCGGCGAGTTCATCGAGCTGGTGCAGCCCGGCCCGAATCACCGCGAGCCACCCTGCCCGCATTTCGGCCCCTGCGGCGGCTGCCAGGTGCAGCATCTGGCGCCGCCTGTCTACACCGAATGGAAGCACGGCCTGCTGGCCGGCGCCCTGGCCCGCAACGGCCTCGAGATCGAGGTGGATGCCCTGGTCGAGACCCCGCCGCGCAGCCGCCGCCGGGCCAGCCTGGCGGCCCGGCACGGCCGGTCGGGCGTGTTCCTGGGCTTCAACGAGGCAGGGTCGAGCCGGATCGTCGATCTGACCGACTGCGTCGTGCTGCGGCCGGAGATCACGGCCCTGCTGCCGCCGCTGCGCGCGGTGCTGGCCGCGATCCTGCCCGAGAACGGCGGCGCCGACCTCGCCGTCACCCTGCTGGACGACGGCATCGACCTGGTGATCGTGGCCGAGGCGGGGCTGGATTTGGCGCGGCGGGAAAAGCTGGCCGAGTTCGCCGCGGCGCAGGATCTGGCGCGGCTGTCCTGGCGCGGCCCCGATGGCTTCACCGATCCGGTGGCGCATCGCCGGGCCGGGGTGGTGCATTTCGACGAGGTGCCGGTGGCGGTGCCGCCCGGTGGCTTCCTGCAGGCCAGTGCCGAGGGCGAGGCCGCGTTAACCCGGCTGGTGCGCGAGGGCGTCGGCCCGGCCAAGCGGATCGCCGACCTGTTCTGCGGCGCCGGCACCTTCGCGCTGCCGATGGCGCGCGGCGCCCAGGTGACCGCGATCGACGGCGAGGGTGCTTCAGTTGAGGCGCTGGCCATCGCCGCCCGGCGCGGCGGCCGGGGCGAGCGGATCACGGCGCAGCGGCGCGACCTGTTCCGCCAGCCGCTGACCGCGGCCGAGCTGCGCGGCTTCGACGCCGTGGTGTTCGACCCGCCGCGGGCCGGGGCGCGCGACCAGGCCGAGGCTCTGGCGGCCTCGGGCGTACCGGTGGTGGTCGCCGTGTCCTGCAACCCGTCCAGCCTGGCGCGCGACGCCCGGACCCTGGTCGATGGCGGCTACCGCTTGGAGCGGGCGACGCCGGTCGACCAGTTCCTGTGGTCACCGCATCTCGAGGCGGTGGCGGTGTTCAGGCGCTGATCAGCCGATCAGGCTGCGCAGCGGCACCAGGGGACGCGGGCCGACATGGCCGATCACCTCGGCGGCGGCAATGCTGCCGATGCGGCCGCTTTCGGCCAGGCCGAGTCCACGGGTGAAGCCGTAAAGGAAGCCGGAGGCGTAGAGGTCGCCGGCGCCGGTGGTGTCGACCAGCTGGACCAGCGGCGCGGCCTCGACCAGGACGGTCTCGCCCTCGGTCACGATCACCGAGCCCTTCTCGCTGCGGGTGATCGCCGCGACCTCGCAGCGGCCGCGCACCGCGGCGACGGCGGTGTCGAAATCGTCGACCTGGTACAGCGCCTTGATCTCCGCCTCATTGGCGAACAGCAGGTCGACATGGCTGTCGATCAGCGACAGGAAGCTGTCGCGGTGCCGTTCGACGCAGAAGCTGTCCGACAGGGTCAGCGAGACTTTGCGGCCGGCCGAATGCGCGATCTGCGCCGCCTTGATGAAGGCTTCCTTCGCCGTCGGCCGGTCCCACAGATAGCCTTCGAGATAGGTCACCTGCGAGCCGGAGATCACCGCCTCGTCGACATCGTCCGGCGTCAGCTCGACGCAGGCGCCGAGATAGGTGTTCATCGTCCGCTGCGCATCCGGCGTGACGATGATCAGGCTGCGCGCGGTCGGCGGCGTGCTCGCCACAGCGGGGTCGAGCGGCTTCGAATCGAAATCGACGCCGACGGCACGGATGTCGTGGCGGTAGACGGCGCCGAGCTGGTCGGCCGTCACCTTGCCGATGAAGGCGGCCTTGCCGCCCAGCGAGGCCAGCCCCGCCGCGGTGTTGCCGGCGGAGCCGCCCGAGGCCTCGAGCCCCGGCCCCATGGCGGCGTAGAGCGCCTCGGCCCGCTCCGCATCGATCAAGGTCATCGCCCCCTTCACCAGGCCGTGCCGGGTGATGAAGGCTTCGTCGTTCTTGGTGATGACATCGACGATGGCGTTGCCGATGCAGGTGGCGTCGTAGCGGGCGCTCATGGGTCTCGCTGATTGCGGCCAAGGGTGCGACCCGCAAGGGGTCCCTGACCCTCTAGGCTGCGCCCGCCGCCAAGTCAACCGGAGCCGCAGGATGGGGCAGGCCGTAGCGCGCCGCGATCCGGTCGATCCACAGCCCCGGCGTGCCGTGCGGCCGCTCATGCGGGGCGAAGGGGGTGAGCACGGCGTCGAGCCGGGCCATCGCCGCCGTGACCTGCTCCGCCTCGGCCGGACTCAGCACCGGCTTCGCCCCCTCATCCGTCAGGGCGCGGATGCGGCTGCGCTCGACCAGCTTGGTCACCAGGTGATGGCCGTCGAAGCGGCGCAGGCAGACGCCATAGGCGGCGCCGAGCCAGTTCTCCTCCCAGATCTCGTCGAGCGCCTTGGCGAAGGCGGTCTCGTCGATCGCGCCGGCCGCGTCGAACAGCTCGGTCCAGCCATGGAGCCGGCCTTCGGAGGCGAGCAGGGCCCGGCGGAAATCGGCGGCAAAATCCTGCCGCAGCCGGTCCGCCAGCGCGGGCAGCGGCAGGGTCGACTCGGCGGCGCGGCGGGCCCAGGGCAGCACCGCGGCGCCGAACCATTCCTCCGGCTGCGGCGCCAGCGCCTCGCTGCGGATGGCGCTGCGCGCCGTGAGGGACGGGTCGAGCACGTATGTCGGCTGCGGCAGGCAGCGGGCGGCGATCAGCGCGCGCAGCCGGTCCTCGG
>NZ_JASATH010000228.1:0-12268 GCF_038440215.1 Inquilinus sp. OTU3971
GGTGCGGGGGGGGCTCAATTCCCGGCGGGCGGGGTTTGGGCGGCCGCCGCTTTCGTTGATCGGCGCGGGATCGCCGCTGCCCGCCAGCCGTGAACTGAGAGTGCGCCCATGCCCGATCCGCGATTCTTTCGCAGCGCCGGTCCGTTTCCGCTCGGTCGCCTCGCCGAGATCGCCGGCGCGACCCTGGCGCCGGGGGCAGACCCGGACCGGCCGATCGCCAGCGTCGCGCCGCTCGACGCCGCCGGCCCGGACGACATCAGCTTCCTCGACAACCGCAAATATGTCGACGCCTTCGCCGCCAGCAAGGCCGGCGCCTGCGTGGTCGCGCCGGCCCTGGCCGACCGGGCTCCGGCCGGCATGGCGCTGCTGCTGACGCCGAAGCCGTACAAGGGCTATGCGCTGATCGCCCAGGCCTTCTTCCCGGCGCCGGCGGCGCGGCCGGGCATCGCCGCGTCCGCGGCGGTCGACCGGAATGCGGCGATCGGCGAGGGGGTGGAGATCGGGCCGGGCGCCGTGGTCGAGGCCGGGGCCGAGATCGGCGCGGGCTGCCGGATCGGCCCGAACGCCGTGATCGGCGCCGGCGTGGTGCTGGGCGAGCGCAGCGTCGTCGGGGCGGGCGCCTCGCTGAGCCATTGCCTGGTGGGGGCGCGGGTCACGATCTATCCCGGCGCCCGCATCGGCCAGGACGGATTCGGCTTCGCCATGGACGCCGAAGGCCATGTTCGGCTGCCGCAGCTCGGCCGCGTCATCATCGAGGACGATGTCGAGGTCGGCGCCAACTCCACCATCGACCGCGGGGCCGGCCCGGATACGGTGATCGGCCGGGGGGCGATGATTGATAATCTGGTGCAGATCGGGCACAACGTGCAGGTCGGACGAGGCGCCGTCATCGTCGCGCAGGCAGGCGTGGCGGGGAGCACCAAGTTGGGCGATTTCGCCGTTCTGGCTGCCAAGGCTGGTGTCGCGGGCCATCTCACCATCGGTGCGGGGGCGAAGATCGCCGCGAATGCGGGGGTGATGCGCGATGTCGACCCCGGTGCCGAGGTGGTGGGCGCGCCCGCGATCCCGAAGCGGCAGTTTTTCCGGCAGCAGGTCATGCTAGCGCGTCTAGCCGAAGGGAAGGGCGACTGAGATGGACGGAGCCGCCGGCGACAAGAAGAACATGTCGCAGCTGGACATCCTCAAGATCATGGAGATGATCCCGCATCGCTATCCGATGATCCTGGTGGATCGGGTGATCGATGTGGTGCCGGACGTGAGTTGCACCGGGATCAAGAACGTCACCATCAACGAGGGCTTCTTCCAGGGCCACTTCCCGCGCTACCCGGTGATGCCGGGCGTGATGATCGTCGAATCCATGGCGCAGACCGCGGCCGTGCTGGTCGTCGCGACGCTGGGCGAGGACGCCAAGGGCAAGCTGGTCTACTTCATGACCGTCGACAACGCCCGCTTCCGCCGGCCGGTGACGCCGGGCGACAGCCTGCGGGTCCATGTCAAGAAGCTGCAACATCGCCGCAACGTCTGGAAGTTCTCCAGCGAGGTGAAGGTCGACGACGTGCTGGTGGCGCAGGCGGAGTTCGCCGCCATGATCATGGACGATCTATGAGTTCTTCCACCATTCATCCGATGGCCCTGGTCGACCCCGCGGCGAAGCTCGGGGCCGGCGTCAAGATCGGTCCGTTCTGCACCGTCGGCCCCGATGTCGAGCTGGGCGACGAGGTCGAGCTGATCTCGCATGTCGTGGTCGCCGGCCGCACCAGCATCGGGCCGAAGACGAAGGTGTTTCCCTTCGTCTCGCTCGGCCTGCCGCCCCAGGACCTGAAGTTCTCCGGCGAGAAATCGCAGCTGATCATCGGCGCCAACAACGTGATCCGCGAGCACGTGACCATGAATCCGGGCACGCGCGGCGACAAGATGAAGACCGTGGTCGGCGACAACTGCATGTTCATGGTGAACACGCATGTCGCCCATGACTGCATCCTCGGCAGCCACATCATCATGGCCAACAACGCCGTGCTGGCCGGGCATGTGACGATCGAGGACCACGTCATCATCGGCGGCAACAGCGCCATCCACCAGCATCTCCGGCTGGGGGCCCACAGCTTCGTCGGCGGCATGACGCCGGTGCGCAACGACATCATCCCCTTCGGCCTGGCGATCGGCGAGACCGCGACGCTGAACGGGCTGAACCTGGTCGGGCTGAAACGCCGCGGCTTCAACAAGCCGCAGATCCAGTCGCTGCTCGCCGCCTACCGCACGCTGTTCGACGGCGAGGCGCAGTTTTCCGAACGCATCGAGACGACGCGGCAGAAATTCGGCGATAACGAGGTGGTGCAGCGCATCCTCGCCTTCATCGACGCCGATTCCGGCCGCAATGTGATGCAGCCGGCCCGCCGACGGCATGCCGGATAAGCTCGGCATTCTCGCCGCCGCCGGCCCGCTGCCCGGGCGGCTGGTCGAGGCGTGCCGCCAGGGCGGGCGGGACTTCGTCGTCGTCGCCTTTCGCGGCATGACCGACCCGGCCCTGGTCGAAGCCGGGCAGGTGCCGCATTTCTGGACCCGGCTGGGCGCCGCCGGCCGCTGGATCGACGAGCTGAAGCGCCAGGGCGCCCACACGCTGTGCCCGGTCGGCAACATCCGCCGGCCGAGCCTGTTCGAGCTGATGCCCGACTTCAAGGCGGTGCGGATCCTGACCCGCATCGGCTTTTCCTCGCTCGGCGACGATGCGCTGCTGACCGCGCTGCGCCGGGTGCTGCAGGAGGAGGGCTTCCGCCTCGTCGCCCTGCATGAGGTGATCGACGACTTCCTGGCCAGGCCCGGCCTGCTGACCCGGACCACGCCGGACGAGCTGGCGCAGGCCGACATCGCCAAGGCGCGCGAGATCGCGCGCGAGATCGGCCGGCTCGACATCGGCCAGGGGGCGGTGGTGCAGCATGGCTACGTCCTGGCGGTCGAGGCGGCGGAGGGCACCGACGCGATGCTGCGCCGCTGCGGCCCGCTGGCCCGGCCGGGCCCCGGCGGCGTGCTGGTCAAGGCCAAGAAGCCGCAGCAGGACATCCGGCTGGACCCGCCGACGATCGGCGTCACCACGGTCGAGCTCGCCGCCGCCGCCGGGCTGCGCGGCATCGTGGTCGAGGCCGGCGGCGCCATGATCATCGACGCCGAGGCGGTGCGGCAGACGGCCGACCGGCACGGCCTGTTCGTCCTTTGCCTGGCGGAGGGCGAGTGATGGCATCCGCCGGTACAGCCGCGCCGCACATCTTCCTGGTGGCGACCGAGCCCTCGGGCGACCTGATGGGCGCCAGCCTGATGGCGGCGCTGAAGCGGCGCTGTGGCGACGGCGTGCGCTTCAGCGGTGTCGGTGGCGCCCGGATGGCGGCGGAAGGGCTGGTCAGCCTGTTCCCGTTGGGCGATATCGCGGTGATGGGCGCGGTCGAGCTGGTGCCGCAGCTGCCGCGGCTGTTCGACCGGATCCGCCGCACCGCCGAGGCGGCGCTGGCGGCGAAGCCGGACGCGCTGATCTCGATCGACGGCCTGGCCTTCAACGCCCGGGTCGCAGCGCGGCTGGCCGGCCGGACCTTCCCGATCGTGCATTTCGTCGCGCCCAAGGTCTGGGCCTGGCGGCCCGGCCGGGCGCGCAAGCTGGCCAGGCTGGTCGATCATCTGATGGTGCAGCTGCCGTTCGAGCCGCCCTGGTTCGAGCGCGAGGGGCTGGCCACCACCTACGTCGGCCATCCGATCATCGAGACCGCGGCGGGGCAGGGTGACGGCGCCCGCTTCCGCCAGGCGCATGGCATCGCGCCGGACGCCAGGCTGCTGACCGTGCTGCCCGGCAGCCGGCGCGGCGAGATCCAGCGGCTGCTGCCGGTGTTCGGCGAGACGGTGCGGGCGCTGGCATCCCGGCATCCGGGGCTGCGCGTGGCCGTGCCGACGGTCGACACGGTGGCGGCACCGGTGCGCGAGGCGGTCAGGTCTTGGCCCGGCGCACCGATCGTGATCGAGGGCGACGGCGAGAAATACGACGCCTTCGCCGCCAGCGACGCCGCCCTCGCCGCGTCCGGCACGGTGGCGCTGGAGCTGGGCCTGGCCCAAGTGCCGAGCGTGATCGCCTATCGCGTCAACCCGGTCTCGGCCTTCGTCGTCCGGCGCATGCTCACGACGAAATACGCCAACCTGGTCAACATCATGTTGGACCGCCCGGCGGTGCCGGAGCTGCTGCAGGAGAACTGCACGCCGGAGAAGCTCGCGGCCGCGATCGACACGCTCCTGACCGATCCGGCGGCGGTCGCGGCGCAGCGCGCGGCCTATGACGAGGTGGCGCGGATGATGCTGCTGCCGGACGGCGCCGTGCCGGGAGACCGGGCGGCGCAGGTGGTGCTCGACGTGATCGGGGAGGGACGGCGTCGGGCCTGATCGCAGCCGGTCAGCAATTGCCCTTCTTGGCCTGTCCGGGCGGGCAGAAATTGTTGCCGTAGCCGCCGCGCGGATGGCCGTCACCGGCATAGACGCAGCCGCTAACGAGGGCTGCCGCGACCAACAGAAGGCAGATCAGCTTTGTCATAGGGCTCTCCGCGGCGGCGCCGGATGTCGGTGCACCGTCAAGTCAGGAGTCCTGGATTTGTTCCCGATCCGGCCCGCGGAAGGCTGAATCTCAGGAAAAAAGGTAGGTCAGCAGCGCCGCGCCGGCGAGGACCGCGAGGATGGCGGCGGCGGTGCGGAGCTTGGCGCGCAGCGGGGCCCGGTTCGCATTCGCGGCCCGGGGCACCGGCCGCGGCAGGGTCGAGACGCCGACCGGCCGGCCCGGGCGCCCTGGGGCGCGCGGACCGGTGCGGTCGACCTGGGTGCCTCGCTTAGCCACGCTCGCTCAGCGGTACGAAATCGCGCTGCGTGTGCCCGGTGAAGAGCTGGCGCGGCCGCCCGATCTTCTGGTGCGGGTCGCCGATCATCTCGGTCCACTGCGCGATCCAGCCGACGGTGCGGGCCACGGCGAACAGCACGGTGAACATGCTGGTCGGGAAGCCCATCGCCTTCAGGATGATCCCCGAATAGAAGTCGACATTCGGGTACAGCTTCCGCTCGACGAAGTACTCGTCCTCGAGCGCGATCTTCTCCAGCTCCATGGCCAGGTCGAGGAGCGGGTCTTTGACCCCGAGCTCCTCGAGCACCTCGTAGCAGGTGGCGCGCATCACCTTGGCGCGGGGATCGTAGTTCTTGTAGACGCGGTGGCCGAAGCCCATCAGCCGGAACGGATCGTCCTTGTCCTTGGCCTTCTTGACGTATTCGCCGACTCGGTCCTTGCTGCCGATCTCGCCCAGCATCTTCAGCACCGCCTCGTTGGCGCCGCCATGGGCCGGGCCCCACAGCGAGGCGATGCCGGCGGCGATACAGGCGAAGGGGTTGGCGCCGCTGGACCCGGCGAGGCGCACGGTCGAGGTCGAGGCATTCTGCTCGTGGTCGGCGTGCAGGATCAGGATGCGGTCCATGGCGCGGGACAGCACCGGGCTGACCTTGTACGGCTCCGCCGGCACGGCGAAGGTCATGTACAGGAAGTTCTCGGCGAAGCTGAGGTCGTTCCGCGGGTACATGAAGGGCTGGCCGACCGAATACTTGTAGGCCATGGCGGCCAGCGTCGGCAGCTTGGCGATCAGCCGGTGCGACGCGACCTCGCGCTGGCGCGGGTCATGGATGTCGGTCGAGTCGTGGTAGAAGGCCGACAGCGCGCCGGTGACGCCGCACAGCACCGCCATCGGATGGGCGTCGCGGCGGAAGCCGCGATAGAAATGGTGGATCTGCTCATGCACCATCGTGTGGCGGGTGATGGTGTGCTCGAACTCCGCCGCCTGGGCCGGGTTCGGCAGCTCGCCATGGAGCAGCAGGTAGCAGACCTCGAGGAAGTTGCTCTTCTCCGCCAGGTCGTCGATGGCGTAGCCGCGGTGCAGCAGGATGCCTTCGTCGCCGTCGATGAAGGTGATCTGGCTGTCGCAGGAGCCGGTCGAGGTGAAGCCGGGGTCGTAGGTGAACATCCCGGTTTCGGCGTAGAGCTTGCGGATGTCGATGACGCTCGGGCCCATGGTCCCGTCGATCACAGGCAACTCCACCGACTTGCCGGTCGAGTTGTCGGTCAGCGTGACGGTTTTCTGCGCCACGGGGGTCTTCGTATCGGGCATGACGATGTCCTTGAGCGGGGGCTTCGTACTGGAAACGCAGGTCATCCGCTCCGTCGGCCGCGAGGATAGTCGCGCGGCGGAGCAAGATCAACGCGACTTGGGCCCTCCCGACAACGGATTTCGATCGCCTGTTTTTTAGGCGTTTTCCGAATTGCAAAATCGGATCAATGAGTTGCCGGAGCCGTTTAAGGGGCGCCGGCAGCATCGCGGATCCGCCGCAGCGTCTCGTCCCGGCCGAGGATCGCGGCCACCTCGAAGATACCTGGTGACACGTTCGATCCGGTCAATGCCGCGCGCAGCGGCTGCGCCACTTTGCCGAGCTTCAGCCCCTCGGTTTCGGCGAGGCGGTTGACCTCGGCCTCCAGCGCGGCCTCGGTCCAATCATTGAGGCCGGACAGCGCCGCCAGCAGCCGGCCGAGCAGGGCGCGGGCGTCGCCGGTCAGGATCTTCTGCGCCGCCTCGTTGATCGGCAGCGGGCCGGAGCGGAGATAGAACAGGGCGCTGTCGGCCAGCTCGACCAGCGTCTTGGCCCGCTGCTTCAGCCCGTTCAGAGCCAACAGCAGGATGGCGCGGTCGGCATCGTCGAGCGACCGCTCCAGCGCCGTTTCCAGGTTCGGCGTGATCCGCTCCAGCAGCTCGGCATCCGGCGTCTCGCGCATGTAGATGCCGTTCAGGTTCTCGAGCTTGGCGAAGTCGAGCCGCGAGGGCGACCGGCCGACGCCATCGAGGTCGAACCACTCGACCGCCTTGTCGGTCGGGATCACCTCCTCGTCGCCATGGCCCCAGCCGAGCCGCAGCAGGTAGTTGCGCAGCGCCGCCGGCAGGTAGCCCATGTCGCGATACGCCTCGATGCCGAGCGCGCCGTGCCGCTTCGACAGCTTGGCCCCGTCCGGCCCGTGGATCAGCGGGATATGGGCGAAGTCCGGCGGGGCCGCACCGATGGCGTTGTACAGCTGCACCTGGCGGAAGGTGTTGGTCAGGTGGTCGTCGCCGCGGATGATCTGGGTGATGCCCATGTCGATGTCGTCGACCACCACCGACAGCATGTAGACCGGCGTGCCGTCGGCGCGCAGCAGCACCATGTCGTCGAGCTGGTCGTTCTGCACCGTGACCGGGCCCTGGACCTTGTCCTCGACCGTGGTCTCGCCGGTCCGCGGCGCCCGCAGCCGGATCACCGGATCGAGGCCCTTCGGCGCCTCGGCCGGATCACGGTCGCGCCAATAGCTGGTGTAATAGGCCCAGGGCTTGCCCTCGGCCTTGGCCTGCTCGCGCAGCGCCTCCAGCTCGGCCGGCTGGAGCCAGCAGTGATAGGCCTTGCCCTCGGCCAGCAGCTTGCGCGCGACCTCGGCATGCCGCTCCCGCCGCTCGAACTGCGACACGATCTCCTCGTCCCAATCCAGCCCGAACCAGGCCAGCCCGTCGATGATCTTCCGCACCGCATCCTCGCTGGAGCGGGCGCGGTCGGTGTCCTCGATGCGCAGGCGGAAGACGCCGCCGTGATGGCGGGCATAGAGCCAGTTGTACAGGGCCGTCCGGGCCCCGCCGATATGCAGGTAGCCGGTCGGGGAGGGAGCGAAGCGGGTCACGACCGTCATGGGCCAAATTCCACAGAGGCTGCTAGGATCAGTGCGAGAGGTCCATAGCATAGGCCTTCGGGCGATGGCTAATGCGGGGGCATCGGTCGGAGGTCCGAGATCCGTGCGGGCATCGCTGCGGCGGCTCAGCCCCGGCGGATGGGGGATCGCCCGGCCGGACTGGGCGGGGCTGGCCGACGCGTTGGCCGGCGGCGTGCGGCGCCGCCTGGTGTTGCTGGTGCCCTGCGGCCTCGGCACCGGTATCGGCCTCTATTTCGCTTTGCCGTCGGAGCCGCCGCTGGCCGCGGGCTTCGGCGCGCTGATCCTGTCCGGCCTGCTGGTGCTGCTGCTGCGCCGGCGGCCGCGGGCGCTGGGCTTCGCCGCGCTGCTGCTGGCCGTCGCCGTCGGCTTCCTGGCGGCGGAGCTGCGCACCCGGGCGGTGGCGGCGCCGCTGCTCGACCGCGAGCGCCGCGGCCTGGTGACCGGCACGGTCGAGACGGTCGATCTGCTGCCGCAGGGCGTGCGCGTCGTGCTCGGCGACCTGGCCCTGGAGGGGCTGGCGCCGGAGGCGACGCCGGCCGCTGTCCGGCTGCGGCTGCTGGGCGCGGAGGCGGTGCCGGCGGCCGGGGACCGGATCCGGGTGCGGGCGACGCTGGCGCCGGTGGACGGGCCGGCCTATCCGGGCGGCTTCGACTTCCGGCGGCAGCTGTTCTTCCAGGGCATCGGCGGCACCGGCTTCGCCATGGGCCGGGTCGAGCGCCTGAACGAGACCGACCCGGCGCGGTCCAGCCTGGCCCGGCTGCAGGACGGTATCGCCGCCCGGGTGCGCGCGCAGGTGGAAGGCGACGCCGGGGCCATCGCCGTCGCCTTCCTGACCGGCGAGCGCGCCGGAATCAGCGACCAGGCCAATGAGGCGATGCGCGATTCCGGCCTGGCCCATCTGCTGTCAATCTCCGGCATCCATATCAGCCTGGTGGCGATCCTGCTGCTCGGCGGCATCCGGCTGGGGCTGGCGCTGATCGAGCCGGTGGCGCTGCGCCGGCCGATCAAGAAATGGGCCGCCGGCATCGCGCTGCTCGGCATCGTCGGATACACCATCCTGGTCGGCGCCTCGGTGCCGACGGTGCGGTCCTGCGTCATGACCGGCGTGGTGCTGCTGGCGGTGATGGCCGACCGGGTGGCGATCTCGATGCGGCTGGTCGCCCTGGCCGCGACCGCGGTGCTGCTGGTGGTGCCCGAGGCGCTGCCGGGGCCGAGCTTCCAGATGTCCTTCGCTGCAGTGATCGCGCTGATCGCGGCCTATGAGGCGCTGCGGCCGCATCTCGCCGGGTGGCGGGCCGAGGCCGGGCCGGTGCGCCGGATCCTGTTCTATCTCGGCGGCATCGTGCTGACCACGCTGGTCGCCACCATCGCGACCACGCCCTTCGCCATCTATCATTTCCAGCGCTTCGCCCCGCTGGCCGTGGCCGCCAACCTGATGGCGATCCCGCTGACCTCGCTGTGGATCATGCCCTGCGTGCTGCTGGCCTATCCGGCCATGCTGCTCGGCCTCGACGGCTGGGTGCTGCCGCTGCTGGGCTGGGGCATCGAGGCGATGCTGTGGGTGGCGAACACCGTCTCGTCCTGGCCGCTGGCCGCCTTCGCGGTGCCGGCGCTCCCGGCCTGGGGCCTGGTCGCCGGCGCCATCGGCGGGCTGTGGCTGTGCCTCGCCGGGGGGCGGCTGCGCCTGCTGGGTCTGCTCGCCATGCCGGTGGTGCTGGTCGCGGCGCTGACCGCGCCGTCGCCGCAGATCCTGGTCGACGGCAGCGGCCGGCTGGCGGCGGTGCGGGTGCCGGAGGGCGGCCTGGCCTTCTCGACCCGCCGCAGCGAGCGCTTCATCCGCGAGATCTGGCTGCGGGCCGAGGCCGCGGCAGAGGACGTACCCTGGCCGCAGCAGGGGACGGCCGCCGGCGACCGGCTGGCCTGCGACCCGCGCGGCTGCCTCTACCGCTTCGGCGATCGGACGGTGGCCTTCACCCGCAGCGGCGCGGGCTTCGATGATGATTGCGCCGTGGCAGATCTGGTGATCACGGATCTGGTGGCGCCGGGCTGGTGCCGGCCGCGCTTCGGTGTCTGGGACCGTTTCGACCTGCGCCGCGCCGGTGGCATCACGGTCGACCTCTCCGGTCCGCAGCCGCAGGTGGCGACGGTGGCGGAGGCGGTCGGCGACCGCCCCTGGGCGCCGGCCCCGTTCCGGGCGGCTGCTCGAGATTGAGCAAGCCATGACAGTTGACCAGCCTTCGGCAGCCCTATCGCGTCGCCATCATCGTCCGGCCTTCGGCGTTGCCGGCCTTGGCCGCGTCCAGCACTTCCGGATAAGGGTAGTTGAGGCCCAGCAGCTGGCGCAGGTCGGGGCTGGCCTGCTCGACGAAGGCGCGGGGCAGGGCGGTCGGCATGTCTTCCATCGGCTTCACGAATTTCGGCAGGTACTGGATCAGGATCGCCGAGCGATCCTGCCGCGACCGGTTCGGCATGGCGCAGTGCCAGACCGCGCCGAAGAACACCACCGTGTCGCCCGGCTCGCCCAGCATGCGGGCGCAGCGTTCGTGGAAGCGGTCGCTCTCCGCCGGGTAGCGCAACTCCTTCTGCGTGCCGGGCACATAGGCGGTGGCGCCGGTCTCCTCGGTGAAGGGGTCGAGCAGGATCGTCGCCTGGGCGTTCAGCGGGAAGGAGGCGTTGATCCGCACCGGATGCGATTCCGGCTTGTGAAGGTCCCAGTAGGGATAGTCGATATGCGGCTCCTGGCCCGGGCCGCCGGGCAGGATGCGGTTGGCCGCGATCGACCCCATGATGAACTCGCTGCCGAGGAAGGCGCGCATCACCGCCATCAGCGCCGGATGCGCGGCCATGCGCGAGAACACCTCGCCCTTGGCCAGCAGGTTCCACACCCGGCGCTGCAGGGCGATCTTGCCCTCCTGCTCGGCGGCGCCCTGGAAATGCGTGACCTTGGGCGTGCTGCCCTCGGATTCGCGCATCACCACGGCCCGCGCCTCGGCGATCTCGACCGGCGTGAACAGGCCGCGCAGCACCACCGCGCCTGCGCCGTCCAGCAGTTCCGACACGATCGCGGCCGGGTCGATCGTGTCCGGTGTGTAGGTCTTCATGCCGTTCCTCCCTGTCGGATGCCGCAGCGTAATCCGAATTGCAAGCGCTTGCAAACCGGATCGAGACCGGTAGAGTTCCCGCGGGGTAGGATCACGCGGACCAGGGAGGAACGGCGAATGACGGGGACGCTTCGGATCGGGCTGATCGGCGCCGGCTACATGGGCAAGGCCCACTCCATCGGCCTGCAGCTGGTGCGGACGGCCTTCCAGCCGCCGCTGGTCCCGGTCTGCGAGATGATCTGCAGCACCACGGAGGAGGGTGCAGCCGCCCATGCCAGGGCCTGGGCCTGGAATCGGTCGACCGCGGACTGGCGGGCGCTGGTGGCCGACCCGGCGGTCGACGCCGTGATCATCGCCACCCCGCCGCGCACCCATCTGGCGATGGCGACCGAGGCGCTGCGCCTGGGCAAGCCGGTGTTCTGCGAGAAGCCGCTGGGCTGCGACCCGGCAGAATCCAGGGCGATGGTCGACGCGGCGGAGGAAGCGGGCGTCGCCACCATGGTCGGCTTCAACTACATCCGCACCCCGGCCAGCCAGTTGGCCAAGCAGATCATCGACTCCGGCGAGATCGGTGACGTGATCCAGGTCACCGCCGAGCATGTCGAGGACTACCTGCACGATCCCCGGGCGCCGGCCTCCTGGCGTACCCGGATCGTCACCGGCACCGAGGCCGGGGCGCTGGGCGACGTCGGCCCGCACATCGTCAACGCCTGCCTGCGGCTGGTCGGGCCGATCGACTCGCTCGTGGCCGACCTCAATATCGTCCGGGCGACGCGCTCCGGTCCCGAGGGCGAGGAGCGGGTGGAGAATGACGACCAGGGGCAGATGCTGCTGCGCTTCGCCAGCGGCGCCACCGGGTCGCTCAGCTTCAGCCGCGTCGCCGCCGGGCGGAAGATGGGCTACACCTACCGCATCACCGGCACCAAGGGCGCCCTGGCCTTCGACCAGGAGAACCAGAACGAGCTGTGGCTGTACGACGCCGCCCGGCCGGCGGCGCGCCAGGGTTTTCAGCGCCTGCTGACCGGGCCGGCGCATCCCGACTACCTGGCCTTCAACCAGGGCGTCGGCCATGGCACCGGCTACAACGAGCAGATCGTCATCGAGGCGCGTGACTTCCTCGAGGCGGTGGCGACCGGGCGGCCGGTCTGGCCGACCTTCCGCGATGGCTGGGAGGTCGACCGCGTGACCGCCGCCGCCCTGCGCTCGGCCCGCGAGCGCGCCTGGGTGCGAATCGCGGAGATGTGAGGCGTAGGTCGGGTTGGCGGCCCGCGGACCCCACACCGGCGCGGGGGGGGCGGTGTTTGGTTTGGCGGGGGGGACCCCACCGAAGGCCGGAAACCCGGCCGGGGGGGGGGGGGGAGCCGGGGGGCCAAAGACCAAACAC
>NZ_JASATH010000229.1:0-12187 GCF_038440215.1 Inquilinus sp. OTU3971
TAAAAAAGCTCACTTCGAGATGTGTGAATCCGATAGCCCCTTGCGGGAGGGGGCAAGGGGGAGGGGTTTGGCGGGACGCCACCAGGGCTGACATCGAAGAATCGCTGCGCCCGCAGCAATCCCAGCCAGCCTTACATCGCCTCTCTTCGATCGACACCCCCTCCTCCTGCCCCCTCCCGCGAGCTAGGGGAGGGGGAGAGTGAATGGCAGCATTCGGCCGGCTTAAAGGACCGCAGCCGCTGCATCGACGCGACCACCCAGGAAACCATTTGCAAATTGGTTCCCTTTGCGCTTGGCTGTTCGGCAAGACGAAGCGGCGTCGCGCGTCATGATCGATCCTCAGGGTCGGCGGACCGGGCGTCCTCAAGCCCAACAGGGAATGGCAGATGGCTCGGAGCCGGAATGGCGGACGCAGCCTTTGGGAGACCAATGGCTGAAGTGGTTTCATCCGAATCCCCCATATCCACGTCGAGCGGCGTGTCGAACTCCAGCGTGGCGCTGGAGCGGCTGCGTGCGCTCTTGGACGCCGAGGGCGACCGCGCCGAATGGCAGTTGCCGACCGAGCGCGACCTGGCGGCCCGCATCGGCGTCGGCCGCCGGGCCGTGCGCCGGGCGCTGGAGGTGCTGGAGGCCGAGGGCCGGATCTGGCGCCACCAGGGCAAGGGCACCTTCGCCGGCCAGCGGCCGCCGGTGCAGCCGCATCTGATCGCCTCGCTCGCCGACCGCACCAGCCCGCTGGAGGTGATGGAGGCGCGGCTGAACATCGAGCCGGCGCTGGCCCGGCTGGCGGCGCTGAAGGCCTCGCCCGACAGCATCGCCGCGCTGCGCCGGATCGAGCGCAAGACCGCGGCCAGCATGGACAGCGACGGTCACGAGCTGTGGGACAGCGCCTTCCACCGCCACATCGCCGAGACCGCCGGCAACGGCCTGTTGCTGGCGCTGTTCGACTGCATCGACCGGATCCGCCAGTCGCCCTCCTGGCGCCGGCTGCGCGAGGCCGCGCGCAACCGCATCCGCCTGCGCGCCTATACCAGCCAGCATGGCGAGATCGTCGCCGCGATCGCCCGGCATGACGGCGCCGGGGCCGAGGCGGCGATGCGCCGCCACCTGCTGGCGCTGCACGCCAATCTCGAGGCCGCGATGCATGGCGAGCCGGCGCCGCAGGATGCGGTGCAGGAGCGGACCGCCCGTCCCAGCGACAGCACGGAGGCGGCCGATGGCCTCGGTCTCTGACGCCCGCATCGCCCGCGCTCCGGCCGCCGCCGCGGAGCCGGCGCGCGAGACCGTGCTGGAGGTGCAGGATTTCGCCCTGTCCCTGTCGCTCGGCGCCAACCTGGTCGAGGGCGTGTCCTTCTCCGTCGCCCGCGGCGAGACGCTGTGCATCGTCGGCGAATCCGGCTGCGGCAAGAGCATCACCGCGCTGGGGCTGATGGGCCTGCTGCCGCCGGTGGCGACCGTTACCTCCGGCACTGCCCGGTTCGAGGGCCGCGACCTGTTCCAGCTGACCGACCGGCAGCGCGCCGACCTGCGCGGCAGCCGGATGGCGATGATCTTCCAGGAGCCGATGACCAGCCTGAACCCGGCCTTCACCATCGGCGACCAGATCGCCGAGGGCATCCGCCGGCACAAGCCCTTGGGCAAGGCCGAGGCGCGCGACCGGGCGCTGGAGATGCTGCGCCGGGTGCGCATCCCGGCGCCGGAGAAGCGGCTGGACGCCTATCCGCACCAGCTGTCGGGCGGCATGCGCCAGCGCGCCATGATCGCCATGGCCCTGGCCAACGACCCGCAGCTCTTGATCGCCGACGAGCCGACCACCGCGCTGGACGTCACCATCCAGGCCCAGATCCTGGCCCTGGTCCGGCGGCTGCAGGACGAGACCGGCACCGCCATGATCCTGATCACCCACGACCTCGGCGTGGTGGCGGAGGTCGCCGACCATGTGGCGGTGATGTATGCCGGGCGGATCGTCGAATCCGGCCCGGTCGACGCCATCTTCGAGGACCCGCAGCACCCCTACACCATCGGGCTGATGGGGTCGGTGCCGTCGCTCGGGCGGCGCGAGGGGCGCCTGGCCACCATTCCCGGCACGGTGCCGCCGGCCGACCGCATGCCGCCGGGCTGCCGCTTCGCCCCGCGCTGCCCCTTCGCCGAGCCGCGCTGCACCGCCGAGGCGCCGCCCGCCAAGCCGGTCGGCCCCGACCACCACGCCGCCTGCTGGTTCGCCCCGCTGGAGCAGCACGCCGGAGGTGCCGCGTGACCGACACCGCGCTTTTGGAAGGCAAGGGCCTGGTCAAGCGCTTCGGCGGCGGCCGCAGCCTGCTCGGCGGCTCACCGCTGGTGCATGCCGTCGACGGCGTGTCGCTGGCGATCCGGCCGGGCGAGACCTTCGCCGTGGTCGGTGAATCCGGCTGCGGCAAGTCGACCCTCGGCCGGCTGCTGCTGCGGCTGATCGAGCCGACCGCCGGCCAGGTGATCTATCGCGGCCGCGACCTGACGGCGCTGCCGGCGAAGGAGATGCGGGCGCTGCGGCGCGAGCTGCAGATCATCTTCCAGGATCCCTACGCGTCGCTGAACCCGCGCATGACCGTCGGCGACATCATCGGCGAGCCGATCTGGCTGCACGGCCTGGGCGGCGGTACCGAGCGGCGGGACAAGGTGGCGGAGCTGCTGCGCATCGTCGGCCTGCTGCCGGACCATGCCGGCCGCTACCCGCATGAGTTCTCCGGCGGCCAGCGCCAGCGCATCGGCATCGCCCGCGTCCTGGCCGGGCAGCCGGTGCTGATCGTCGGCGACGAGCCGGTTTCGGCGCTGGACGTCTCGATCCAGGCGCAGGTGATCAACCTGCTGGAGGAGCTGAAGGAGCGCTTCGGCCTGACCCTGGTGATCGTCGCCCATGACCTGGCGGTGATCCGGCACATGAGCGACCGGGTGGCGGTGATGTATCTCGGCGAGATCGTCGAGCAGGCGCCGGTCGACGCGCTGTTCGACGCGCCGCTGCACCCCTACACCCAGGCGCTGATGAAGGCGATCCCGGTGCCTAGCCCGGCCGGCCGCCGGCCGAAGACCCTGCTGCAGGGCGACGTGCCCAGCCCGACCGCGCCGCCGCCCGGCTGCCGCTTCCACACCCGCTGCCCGCACGCCAAGCCAATCTGCTCCGAGGTCCGGCCGCAGGCGGAGGAGGCCGAGCCGGGGCGCAGCGTCGCCTGCCATTTCTGGCGCGAGATCCAGGATGCCGGGGCCGGTGCCCTGGCCGCGCCGCCCACGCCGCCCCGCCTGGCCGCGCGGCTGTCGCTGTACCGCGCCCGCCAGGCCGCGGCCCGTCCATAAGAAATCGAACAGGAGGCTCATTCCATGCGCGCACGCCCCATTCTTCTCATGCTCGCCGGCCTGCTGCTCAGCGGCACGGCCTATGGCCAGACCACGCTGCGGGTCGGCCTCAATGAGGATCCCGATGTGCTGGACCCGCACCGGGCCCGCACCTTCGTCGGCCGCATCGTCTTCGCCTCGCTCTGCGACAAGCTGATCGACATCAACCCCGAGCTCGGCTTCGTGCCGAAGTCGGCGACCAGCTGGGCCTGGAGCGACGACAACCTGACCCTGACCTTCACCCTGCGCGAAGGCGCTACCTTCCAGGATGGCGAGCCGATCGACGCCACCGCGGTGAAGGCCAATCTCGACCGCGCCCGCACCCTGCCGGACAGCCTGCGCAAGAGCGAGCTGGCCTCGGTCGCCGATGTCGTCGCGGTCGATCCGAAGACGGTGGCGATCAAGCTGTCGCGGCCCGACGCCACCCTGCTGGCCCAGCTGTCCGACCGCGCCGGCATGATGCTGGCGCCGAAGGCCTTCGAGAATTTCGGCCAGAAGCCGGTCTGTTCCGGCCCCTACAGCTTCGTCGAGCGGGTGCAGAACGACCGCATCGTGCTGCAGAAATACGCCGGCTATTGGGACGCCGCGAACTACAAGATCGACAAGGTGGTGTTCCAGCCGATCCCGGACACCACGGTGCGCCTGGCCAATCTGAAGGCCGGCGACCTCGACATGCTGGAGCGGCTGGCCCCGTCCGATGTCGAGGCGGTGAAGGCCGATCCGGAGCTGCAGTTCGTTCCGGTCACCGGCATCGGCTACCAGGGCATCACCATCAACACCGGCAACGGCGACCGGGCGAAGAACCCGCTGGGCCAGGACAAGCGGGTGCGCCAGGCGCTGGAGCTTGCGATCGACCGCGACGCGATCAACCAGGTGGTCGGCGCCGGCATCTACCCGCCGGCGCAGCAGCCCTTCCCCAAGGCCAGCCCGTATTTCAGCGACAAGTTCCCGGTGCGGGCCCGCGACCTGGAGAAGGCCAAGCAGCTGCTGAAGGAGGCCGGGCATGAGCGGGTGTCGTTCGAGCTGGTCTTCGGCACCGGCACCACGGCGCAGCAGATCGCCGAGCTGATCCAGGCGATGGCGTCGGAGGCCGGCTTCGACATCAAGCTGCGCGCCACCGAATTCGCGGCGATGATGAAGGAGACCCAGCAGGGCAACTTCCAGGCCGAGCAGACCGGCTGGTCCGGCCGCGTCGACCCGGACGGCAACATCCACCAGTTCGTCACCTGCAAGGGCAGCCTGAACGACGGCAAATACTGCAACGCCGAGGTCGACAAGCTGCTCGACGCCGCCCGGCAGACGCCGGACCAGGCCAAGCGCAAGGCGCTGTACGACCAGGCCCAGGCCATCCTCGAGGACGAGCTGCCGATCATCTACACCTACTACCAGCCCTGGCCCTTCGTGCTGTCGCAGAAGGTGAAGGGCTTCACCGCCTATCCCGACGGCATGATCCGCCTGAAGGGCATGAGCATCGAGGGCTGAGGATGCTCGCGCTCTCTCCCGCCATGCTCCTTCAATCCTCCCCCTCCCCCTGCGGGAGGGGGCCGGGGGGAGGGGTGTCTCTCCGCCCGCGCCGGCTGAGCCAGACGGGACGCATTGGCGCCGACGGAACCACCCCCTCCCCCTACCCCCTCCCGCAAGGGGAGGGGGAGGATAGGTTTGGCGTGGCGTCGGGGATTTTCCACCCATGACCCGGATCATCCTGCGCCGGCTGATGGTGGCGCTGCCGACCATGATCCTGGTGTCGATGCTGGTCTTCGCCCTGCAGAAGCTGCTGCCGGGCGACCCGGTGCTGGCCATGGCGGGGGAGGAGCGCGACCCGGCGGTGCTGGAATATCTGCGCGACAAGTACCGGCTGAACGACCCGATCCCGGTGCAGTATTTCGCCTGGATCGGCCAGGTGGTGCAGGGCGATTTCGGCATCTCGCTGCGCACCGACGCGCCGGTGACCGAGCTGATCGCCCAGAAGCTGCCGGTGACCATCCAGCTGGCCGCCATGGCCATGGTCTTCGCCCTCTTGATCGGCATCCCGGCCGGCATCATCGCCGCGGTGCGCAAGGGCACGACGGTCGACTACGCGGCCAACATCTTCGCCCTGTCCGGCCTGTCGATCCCGAATTTCTGGCTCGGCATCATGCTGATCCTCCTGGTCTCGGTGGAGTGGCGGCTGCTGCCCGCCTCCGGCTACGTGCCGCCGTCGCAGGACCTGTGGCTCAGCCTGAAGACCATGCTGATGCCGTCCTTCGTGCTGGGCAACGCGCTGGCCGCGACGCTGATGCGGCACACCCGGTCGGCCATGCTCGGCGTGCTGCGGTCGGACTACATCCGCACCGCCCGGGCCAAGGGGCTGCTGGGCCCCGCCGTGGTGCTGAAGCACGCCTTCCGCAACGCGCTGGTGCCGATCGTCACCCTGGTGACGCTGCTGTTCGGCGAGCTCTTGGCCGGCGCGGTGCTGACCGAGCAGGTCTTCACCATCCCCGGCTTCGGCAAGCTGATCGTCGATGCCGTGTTCAACCGCGACTACGCCGTGGTCCAGGGCGTGGTGCTGTGCACCGCCATCGGCTTCATCGTCATGAACCTCCTGGCCGATGTGCTGTACATCCTGATCAACCCGCGGCTGAGGTACCCGTCATGACCGCGCCCGCAGTCGTTCAGGGTGGCCTGAGCGCCGAAGCCCCCGCCCGGAAGCGGCGCAGCCGCGGCCTGCAGAAATTCCTGCGCAACAGGAGCGCGGTGGTCGGCGCGATCCTGGTGCTGGCCTTCGTGCTGCTCGCCATCCTGGCGCCGCTGGTGACGCCGCAGGACCCGCTGCAGACCAGCTTCACGGCGATCCGCAAGGCGCCGTCGGCCGCGCATTGGCTGGGCACCGACGATCTCGGCCGCGACATCTACACACGCCTCGCCTACGGCGCCCGGTCCTCGCTGATGGCCGGGGTGATCTCGGTCGCCATCGCGCTGGCCGTCGGCGTGCCCTTCGGGCTGATCGCCGGCTACTATGGCGGGCTGGTCGACGGCGCCATCTCGCGCGCCACCGAGGCGATGCTGGCCATCCCGTTCCTGATCCTGGCGATCGCGCTGGCCGCCTTCCTCGGCCCCAGCCTATCCAATGCCATGATCGCGATCGGCCTGTCGGCGATGCCGATCTTCATCCGCCTGACCCGCGGCCAGGTGCTGAGCGTGAAGACCGAGGACTATGTCGAGGGCGCCCATTCGATCGGCCTGCCGCATCGCTGGATCATCATCCGCTACATCCTGCCGAACGTGATGCCGCCCTTGATCGTGCAGGCGACGCTGACCATCGCCACCGCCATCATCGCCGAGGCCAGCCTGTCCTTCCTCGGCCTCGGCCAGCAGCCGCCGAGCCCGTCCTGGGGCTCGATGCTGAACACCGCCAAGAACTTCATGAGCCAGGCGCCCTGGATGTCGATCTTCCCAGGCGGCGCGATCTTCCTGGTCGTGCTGGGCTTCAACCTGCTGGGCGACGGATTGCGCGACGCCCTCGACCCCCGCGAAAGCTGAGAGACCAGCCATGTTCACCACCCGTCCCGAACTGCTCGGCACCTTCGGCATGGTCACCTCGACCCACTGGCTCGGCAGCGCCGCCGGCATGGCCATGCTGGAGCGCGGCGGCAACGCCTTCGACGCCTGCGTCGCCACCGCCTTCGTGCTGCAGGTGGTGGAGCCGCACCTGGTCGGCCCCGGCGGCGACGTGCCGGTGGTGTTCCATTCGGCGGAGACCGGCAGGACCGAGGTGCTGTGCGGCCAGGGCACCGCCCCGGCCGGCGCCACCATCGCCCATTACAAGGGCGAGGGGCTGGAGCTGATCCCCGGCAACGGGCTGCTCGCCACCGTCGTCCCCGGCTCCTTCGGCGCCTGGATGGTGCTGCTGCGCGACTACGGCCTGCTGACCGTGCGCGACGTGCTGGAGCCGGCGATCCACTATCTCGAGGGCGGCCATCCGATGCTGCCGCGAGTCGCCGACACCATCGCCGGGCTGAAGGACTTCTTCGAGACCGAATGGCCGAGCTCCGCCGCCGTGTTCCTGCCGGGCGGGTCGGCGCCGAAGGCGAAGCAGCTGTTCCGCAACCCGGCTTTGGCCGAGACCTGGAAGCGGATCATCCGCGAGGCCGAGGCCGCCGGCCCCGACCGCCAGCGCCAGGCCGACGCGGCCTATGCCGCCTTCTACCGCGGCTTCGTGGCCGAGGCGGTCGACCGGTTCTCGCGCAACACCGAGGCGATGGACGAGAGCGGCCGGCGCCACCGCGGCGTCATCACCGGCGACGACATGGCCCGCTGGGCGCCGCTCTACGAGCCGCCGCTGACCTACGACTATCACGGCCACACCCTGGCCAAGATCCGGCCCTGGGGCCAGGGCCCGGTGTTCCTGCAGACGCTCGCTTTGCTCAAGGACATCGACATCGCCTCGATGGGCCCGGCCAGCGCCGATTTCGTGCACACCGTGGCCGAGGCGATGAAGCTCGCCTTCGCCGACCGCGAGGTCTATTACGGCGACCCGGATTTCGTCGACGTGCCGGTCGAGGCGCTCTTGTCCGACGCCTACAACGACGCCCGCCGCGGCCTGATCGGCGCCACCGCCTCGCGCGAGCTGCGGCCGGGCCGGGTGCCGGGCTACGAGCCCCAGGTCGACCGGGTGATGGCGGCGCTGGAGCGGCTGTCCAAGGTCAGCGGCACCAGCCTGGAAGAGCTGGCGGCGAACGAGCCGACCATGGCCGACATGCTGTCGGCCCGGCGCGGCGACACCGTCCACATCGATGCGGTCGACCGCTGGGGCAACATGGTGGCGGCGATGCCGTCGGGCGGCTGGCTGCAATCCTCGCCGGTGATCCCGGAGCTCGGCTTCATGCTGAACTCGCGCGCCCAGATGTTCTGGCTGGAGCCCGGCCTGCCGGCCAGCCTGGAGCCCTTCAAGCGGCCGCGCACCACCCTGACGCCCTCGCTCGCGCTGCGCGACGGCAAGCCGTACATGGTGTTCGGGTCGCCCGGCGGCGACCAGCAGGAGCAGTGGCAGCTGCAGCTGTTCCTGCGCCATGTCCATCACGGGCTGAACCTGCAGGAGGCGATCGAGCAGCCGATGTTCCACACGGCGCATTTCCCGAGCTCCTTCTATCCGCGCGAGCGCAAGCCCGGCCACCTGCTGGCCGAGGAGAGCTTCGGCCCCGCGGTGCTGGCCGAGCTGCGCCGCCGCGGCCATGACCTGGAGGAGGCGCCGGCCTGGACCGTCGGCCGCCTGGTGGCCGCATCCCGCGACTCCGACGGCCTGCTGCACGCCGCCGCCACGCCCCGGCTGATGCAGGCTTATGCGGCGGGGCGGTAGACGGTCGGGCTCGCGCGGCGAGACCGGGTGAGGGCGGGTCCCGGCCTCGACACCCCCCTCAACCTGGGGCGCAAGCGCCTCCGACCTCTCCCGTGAACGGGAGAGGCAAAAACCCGGATCTCGTAGGTTGGGTTCGCGGTAAGCGAACCCAACAGAGGTGCGGCGGCGAGATGTTGGGTTCGAAGGCGAACCCAACCTACGCGGCCGTGCCACGCCGGCCCTCAACTGCTGTCCGGTTTCCACGGCTTCGGCATGGGCCGGCCGGTGTCGGACTCGTCCGACGGGCGAGGCCAGTCGGGCTCGGGCCGAGCGGCCGCGGTTTCGGCATGAGTATCGGGCAGGAGATCTTCGGGCAGGCAGTCGGAGGTCTCGGCGGCGGCGGCGCCGTCCCAGTCCCGCGGCAGCAGGGCCGCGTCCAGGTCGCGGCGCTCCTCCGCCTCCTCGGCCGGTTCGAGCTCGGCCTCCGGGCGCTCGCTCTCGGTCAGCGATTCGCGCGGCTCCGCCGAGGGCTCGCCATCCTTGGGCCCGGCTGCCGGCGCGGCCTCGGCCGGCGCGACCTCGGCTGCCGCAACGTCGGTCGCTTCCTCAGCCGGCGTGGGCTTCGCCTTGCCGTCCCTGCGATCCTGGTAGTTTTCGCGGACCCGCTGGCTCATCGCGATCGACAGCCGCACCGAGCGGGCCAGACGCACCTGCGCCAGCGCGAAATCCGGCTTCGTCCGCGTGATCGGCGTCGCCATCTGCTCGGTCTCGGTCATCCGGGCCGAGCGCAGGCCGATCTCAACCAGCTCGCCCAGGGAGCCCAGCGCCCAGCGCGTCCAGGCCAGGTCCGGATCGACCGGCCCGTCATCCAATCCGCAATCCTGGGGCGTCATCTCCATGGAACATAGCATGAACGGACACGATCGATAATACTACTGCGATCGTGTTTATTGTGGAGAACCAGCGGGTTGCGTCTGCCGCGAGTGGGACCTTCTGACAATACCCATCCCTCACCGTCATTGCGAGGAGGCGAAGCCGACGAAGCAATCCAGGGGCCGGTGCGAGCGGCCCTGGATTGCTTCCCCCGGCTCAAGGCCGGGGTCGCAATGACGGTATTGGGATCCTGAAGTTTCGTGAGCGAGGGCCCCTACTCCGCCAGCTCCCGCATCACCTTGATCAGGTCGGACTTACCCTCGAAGCCGATGCCCGGCAGGTCCGGCATGACAATGTGGCCGGCTTCGACCCGCACCCCGTCCGGGAAGCCGCCATAGGGCTGGAACAGGTCCGGGTAGCTCTCATTGCCGCCAAGGCCGAGGCCGGCGGCGATGTTCAGCGACATCTGGTGCCCGCCATGCGGGATGCAGCGCGACGGCGACCAGCCGAGCTGCGCCAGCACGTCGAGGGTGCGGAGGTATTCCACCAGCCCGTAGGACAGGGCGCAGTCGAACTGCAGCCAGTCGCGGTCCGGCCGCATCCCGCCATAGCGCAGCAGGTTCTTCGCGTCCTGGTGCGAGAACAGGTTCTCGCCGGTCGCCATCGGCCCGGGATAGAACTCGGACAGCGCCGCCTGCAACGCATAGTCCAGCGGGTCGCCGGCCTCCTCGTACCAGAACAGCGGATAGTCCCGCAGCATCCTGGCATAGGCGATCGCGGTCTCGAGGTCGAAGCGGCCATTGGCGTCGACCGCCAGCCGCGCCCCGCTGCCGATCTCCGCCAGCACGGCCTCGATTCGGCCGCGGTCCTCGGCGATCGGCGCGCCGCCGATCTTCATCTTCACGACGGTGTAGCCGCGGTCGAGATAGCCGCGCATCTCCGCCCGCAGCGCCGAATTGTCCTTGCCGGGGTAGTAGTAGCCGCCCGCCGCGTAGACGAAGACGCGGGGGTCGGCCTCCCGGCCCTTGCGCTGCGCCAGCAGGCGGAACAGCGGCTGGCCGGCGATCTTGGCGACGGCGTCCCACACGGCCATGTCGATGGTGCCGACGGCGACCGAGCGCTCGCCATGCCCGCCCGGCTTCTCATTCGCCATCATCGCCGCCCAGATCCGGTGCGGGTCGAGATTGCTTCCTTCGTCGTCGATCAGGCTGGCCGGGTCCGCCGCCAGGATCCGGTCGCGGAAGCGCTCGCGGATCAGCCCGCCCTGGCCGTAGCGCCCGTTCGAGTTGAAGCCGTAGCCGACCACCCGGCGGCCGTCGCGCACCACGTCGGTGACCACGGCCACCAGGCTGGTGGTCATCTTGGAGAAGTCGATATAGGCATTGCGGATCGGGGAGGCGATCGGCTTGGTGACCTCGACGACGTCGACGATGCGCATGCTGTATTTTCCTTCTGACCAGGGCCCGTTCGTGATCGAGGAATAGGGCCCGACGGCCGGCACCGCCAATGCTGATGGCGAGATTGCTTATAACGGATCGGCATAAACGATGGACCTGAACTGGCTGGAGGATTATCTCGCGCTGGCGGAGACGCTGAGCTTTTCCCGCGGCGCGGCGCAGCGCCATGTCACCCAGCCGGCCTTCAGCCGCCGGATCCGCGCCCTGGAGGACTGGGTCGGCACGCCGCTGTTCCTGCGCACCACCCATCAGGTCGCGCTGACCCCGGCCGGCGAGCAGTTCCGCGCCCAGGCCGAGATCCTGGTGCGGGCCCTGCACCAGCTGCACCGCGACACGCTGGAGGCCGCGCGGAAGGGGGCGCCGCCGCTGTCGATCGCGGCCACCCACGCCCTATCCTTCACCTTCTTCCCGAGATGGATCCGCCGGACCGACGCGGCCGCCCGGCTGGGCAGCCTCAACCTGGTCTCGGACAGCCTGCAGGCCTGCGAGCAGATGATGATCCGCGGCGACGTGACCTTCCTGCTGTGTCACGTCCATCCGAGCCTGGCGACGCGCTTCGACGGGCGTCCGTTCCGCAGCGTCGTGGTCGGGCATGACGTGCTGGTGCCGTTCAGCGCGCCGGCCGGCGGCGGAGCGCCGCGCTGGGCCCTCGGCGGCCCGGCACCGCCCCGCTATCTCGGCTACAGCGACCAGTCGGGGCTGGGTCGGATCCTTGCGGGAACCTGGGAGGCGGCGGGCGACGGGCCGGCCCTGCAGCCGGTCTTCACCTCGCATCTCGCCGCCACGCTGCAATCGATGGCCCGGAACGGCGACGGCTTGGCCTGGCTGCCGCAGACTCTGGCGGAGGAGGACGCCGCCGCCGGCCTGCTGGTCGAGGCCGGCGGCCCGGAGCATCAGGTGCCGATCGAGATCCGGCTGTTCCGCCCGGTGTCGCGGCAGAGCGAGGCAGCCGAGACCTTCTGGGCTGCTGTCGCCTAGGCCGGGATGAGTTCAAGCGAGATCGGGTTGTCCCGATCGCACCATGAGTCCCCCCTCCCCTCGCGGGAGGGGGTTAGGGGGAGGGGGTTTTCGACGCCAACTGGTCTGATCCCCGTGATCTGTCCGGCGGTGAAGCCTATCCTTTGCGCATTCGCGCGCGGACGCGCGCAGACCCCTCCCCCTGCCCCCCCCCCCCCCC